>JAJDNB010000212.1 GCA_022340905.1 Deltaproteobacteria bacterium
GTATATCCGCATAACAGTCAGCATAGTCGTTTAGAGATCGCTGGTCAACGACATGGGATCTGGAAAATGCACGATTTCTCCTTTTTGCTGCAAAAAAGGGAATCTACCCGTCGAGTAGATCCCCTTTATAGATCTTATACATTGGAGCCGACGGTCAGATTCGAACTGACGACCTGCTGATTACGAATCAGCTGCTCTACCCCTGAGCTACGTCGGCTCAAGCCCAGATGTTTCATGAATTGCTGTCGCGAGACCGTGAAGATGGGAGTGCCACCGGGCAACCGCAGGGTGTTGGACCTGAGGCGTACCTAAACGGTACGTCGTAGGGTGCGACACCCGAGGACGCCCGGAAGGACGGCCATATTATTGGCGCTCGCTGCGCTCCGCTCAGTCCCGCACCGCAAGCGGCATCTGCGACAAGCGGGTTCCCAGTTTCACGGTCGCAGCAAGTGATTCATGAAACATCCGGGCTAGAAGACGAATTGCCTTATAGCACGTGCATTTACAGACGGTCAAGTGCTGGAAAAGTCACTTCCTCTTCATAGTAAACACACCGTCCCAGTCGGGCCCTGGTGGTTCCTGACGCAAATTGGCGATGCGCTGCAAATAGAGCTGGGCCGCCCCATCTTCTGGTCTCCTACTCAGAACCTGATTAAATTTCTCTTTTGCTCTATCCCACTCTTGTTCACGATAGTGTCGTAGAGCTTCGGCGAAAGGCTCAATGATATCAAGCCCTTGGTCCTCATGGCTTCGCAAACACAGGAGTTCAAAAATCTTGACCGGATGCACCTTGCCTTTTACCCGCACAGCGTCCAGCTCCCTGCAAATAAATTCATCCTTTACTCTCTCGTAGGTGAATTCACTGATTACCACCCGGGTTCCGTATTCTTTGTTGATGCCCTCCAGTCTGGAAGCCAAATTCACCGAATCTCCCATAACCGTGTAGTCGAAACGTCGCTCTGATCCCATATTCCCTACCACCATAGGTCCAGTGTTGATCCCGATGCCTATATCAAGTATTGGAGTCCCCTCATCTCTCCATTTCTCTTGCATCTTACTGAGCTGTTCAAGCATCTTCAGGGCAGTGCGGCAGGCCCGCATGGGGTGGTCGGTCTGCGCCAAAGGTGCGCCAAATACAGCCATGACCGCGTCACCTATGTATTTGTCCAACAATCCATCAAATTCGAAGACAACGTTGGTCATGTCCGTTAGATATTCGTTGAGAAGGTTCACCAGCATTTCAGGCTCCATTTCTTCAGCCAAGGTAGTAAACCCTCGAATATCTGAAAAAAGCACAGACAGCTCTTTTTTGTCCCCTCCCAGTTTCAGTTTTTCGGGGTTCTTCAGCATCTCGTTTACCACCGAAGGAGTTACATAGAAACTGAAGGCCCCGCGGATCTTCCTCTTTTCTCGCTCCTCTATAATGTAACGATAAAGGGTGACAGCGGTGTAGACGATCACCATTGTGAGTAGTGGATATACCGCATTCAACCAGATGCCTTTGCGGACGAAAAGAGCCTGGCTCATCACCAGATAGCCGAAAAAAAGCACACCAATGAGCAAAACACTGAAGAAGGCCCGCAACCTGGGAAGCACCAAACCCGTAACCATCCCCATTAAGAGAATGGCGGCCAAATCGAAAAATGAAGCCCAGCCTGGTCTAAAGAGAAAGGTTTGTCTAAGTATATTGTCCGCCACATTTGCATGCACTTCTAAACCTGGAAAGACAGTACTGAAAGGCGTCACTCTCAGATCGTAAATTCCAATTGCCGTGCTGCCTACAAAAACTATTCTGTCCCTGAAAGCATCGGGTGGGGTTCGCCCGGCAAGAATGTCTGCCACCGAGTAGTGGGGAAAGGTGCGCGGGCCTCCGCGAAAGTTGATGAACATTCTACCTTTCTCGTCAGTCGGTATGGTTACTGGGCCGAGTTGGACAGTCTCGATGCCGTAGTCCGCCACCCGAACCTGCAACGGCATGTTGCCCACATAAGAACGCACAGCCTCCAAAGCCAATGAAGGATAAAAGCGGTCCTGGTAGCTAATAATTAAAGGAATCCAGCGAACTGTGCCGTCAATATCGGGGAAAATGTTATAGTAGCCTGCCATTCCACTGGCTTTGACCAGTTTTTCTATGTTTGATTCGGGCAACAAGGCTTCAAAAACTTTTACCTTCTGGGCCTCAGGGCTGGTAAACTGCACGAGTTTGACAGCTCTAGCCCCCATATTATTTCTTTTGCTGGCCAGCTCATCCTCGCTCAAATGGGCTATTTCCTTCTGGGAAAAATGGAAGAAATAGCCAAGCACTACCGTCGCCTTCGAACGACTGATAGCAGCAGCCAAAATCTGATCATTATCAGCTTTTGCCCGGGCCTTCTCCAGGAATTTCTCCAGTTCTGCTGATTGCAAACCAAGGGTACCAGCCTCCTCCTGCATTGACTCGACAAACCTGAGATTATTGTTCTCATCCGGCTCGGAGAAAACAATGTCCATGGCGATTACCCTGGCACCCTCCTCCGAAAGGCGGTCAATGAGAGCTGCAATCTTGGCCCTTGGCCAGGGCCATTTTCCCACTTCATCCAGGCTTTTTTCGTCAATGGCTGCCAGTACTGCAAAGGGCCCCGGTGGTTCTGGCCCACGGGTGAGAAAGCGCACATCTAGAGATTTCAACTCTAGCCGATCGAGAAAAGGATTACCCGTTAGGTAAAAAAGAAGCATTAGCCCGGTCAAAAACAGGATGAGGACAAGTACATAATGTCGTTTCATAGAGAGCACCTACAAAGGGTCCAGCAACCAGTAAGAGGGGCAGAGAACATAAAACAAGCAGATAAATCCGAAACAAATTCAAATTTCTAATTCTCCAATGTTCAAAACAAAAACTATTAATATCTATTTAATTTTTTCGTTTGGGTCATTTGGATTTTGGTAATTCGGACTTGTTTCGAATTTCGTGCTTAGGATTTCGAATTTTATAGTGAACCTGCTCCGTGTTTCATGCTCGTTGCTAGCCTAAATCCGCGATCCGAATTCCGCAATTGGCACTCAGTGGACCAACTGTGAAACTGGGACCAACTCAACACCGTTGCCGGACAATTTGGGAATATCCTCTTTGAGAACCTTGAGGGTAACTTTATGGGGATGAGCTATGCCAATGGCCTCCCCTTTGAGCTTGGCCAGCTGAATTAATCTTTTCAGTTGCCGCCGAACGGCCTGGGGAGTTTGAATGTTGTCGAGAAAAACATTCCGTTCTGCAGAAGGAACCTCCTCCTCTTGAGCAACTCTATACGCTTGTGTCCGGCTGGTTGTGCGACTGTCAACGAAGAATAACCCGCGATTTTTGAGCTCTCCCATAACAAGTCTCAATTTCTCTTTATTTTCACAAAACGCCGAGCCCATGTGATTGTTGACCCCTTTAATATCAGGGAGAGAATCCAGATTCTTGTTCAGCTCCGCCACGAGCTCCTCATCAGTCATCCCAGTCAAAAGAGCTCCGACTCCGGGATTGACCTCCGGGTAACCTTTAGGTTCCATGGGAAGGTGAAGTAGGAGCTCGCGTCCAGCTTGCCGGACTCTTCGAGCTATACTCTTGCTGAAAGTGCCATTGGGAAGGACAGAAAATGACAATGGTGCATCAATCTGCAAGAATCGCCGTGCCAGTCTGCCGTCGTATCCTAGATCATCAATGACAATAGCCACCCTGGCGGTAGTTGCTGTTGCCTCCTTCATGGCTGGATGTGTCACCAGGGTCAAGCGGTGGGTCATGACCCCACCCACCCTAACGAGGAAAACAGGATTAGGGCCACTTGTCTTGGCTCTTTCCAAACTTACCTGTCCACCCAGAGCTTTTAAGTTTTTGCTCAAAAGTCGCTCTAACTCGGGCAAGCTCTCACTTGGGGTAAGGGTGACCTCCAGTTCAGTAAAATCCCATTGTTTCGTCGGCTGGGCCCGGTGTATCACCTTACGGAAGCTAATTTGAGAAGTATCCACTCCCAGTTGCCGTAGACTTTGGTAAATTTTGAGTTCCACTTCATTTACTAGCTCCCCAAAGCGGTTGCCAATCTGCTCCTCATATGGCGGAATTGCAGTGGTCTCGTAACTACGCTCTCTTCCGAGCCACAGAGCCAGGACCAAACATCCCAAGGCAAGGCATACTCCCCCTATGATCCAACCGAGGAATCGACTCTTTGTGGGCGGACTTTTCCGTCGTCGCTTCTTTGAGCTTTTGGTGGTACTCTTCTTTTTCTTTTTATTTGTCATTAAGGCAGCCGTCGGCCAAAATTGAAGAAACTAAAAAGATGTTTATTAAAGCATAGTTAATAGCGGGAGAAGGAAGAAAAAAGCAACTGAAAAACGGCAAGCACGAGGCAGCTACCGCAGATCTCAATAAAGATCTACCCGAGCCCAAATGTTTCATGAATACCTTGTTTCGACTGCGGATATGGTTATCCCACGGCAACTCATGAAACCTTCAGGCTAGCCCAGCTTTTTGGAAATAAACGGGCAGGGAAAGTTTATCGTTCTCGAAGATAAGTTTCTATGTATCTAAAATCGCAAGGAGTTACTGGCTACCGTATTTCATCTGCGAAAGAATTTCCCAACTTTTGAGCACATCCAGTGCCCGGGAAAGCTGATTATCCCTTGCCAATTCTTTTTGGATGGTAGATCCCTGATCGGAATCCTGCTCTGCACCTGCTGGCTCCTTTCCGCCTGTCTCCATATGATTCTTGAGGTCCTCTTCCCGTATTGCCTTTAAGCCTTGGCGATCGTCTTCCATCCCTCTGGTAATTGTCCTCTCTACAACTATGTCGGGGACAATTCCCTTGGCCTGGATTGAGCGACCACTTGGGGTATAGTACAGAGCTGTGGTGAGCCGCAAAGCCGCGCCATTTCTGAGTGGCATCACCGTCTGCACCGAACCCTTACCAAAAGTCTTCACCCCCACAACCACAGCCCTTTTGTGGTCCTGAAGAGCGCCAGCAACAATCTCCGCTGCACTTGCACTTCCTTCGTTTACCAGAACAACTACGGGATAGGAATGCGGCCGAGTATTCATGTGTGCCTCGAAACGCATATCCTGACTCTTAAGCCTTCCTCCAGTGTAGACAATGAGTCCCTCATTGAGAAATTCGTCGCTCACCTTCACGGCTTGATCCAAGAGGCCACCTGGGTTGTTG
>JAJDNB010000217.1 GCA_022340905.1 Deltaproteobacteria bacterium
GATCACCACCAGAAGCCAAGTCGCCAATCTGGGCCACAGGGACACCATGCCTGGTAAAATCTTCCGAACCGTGTCCACTGGGATAGCGAAACTAATTCCTACACTGCTGCCGGTTGGGCTGAAAATGGCAGTATTAATGCCGATTACCTCACCATCAGAGTTAATCAGCGGCCCTCCGGAATTCCCTGGGTTAATCGCAGCGTCAGCCTGGATGACATTTTCAATCACCACATCTTGGCTTATGCGAACATCATGCCCTAGGGAGCTAATCGTTCCGGTGGTCAGCGTTTGTCCCAAACCAAAGGGATTACCAACTGCTAAGACTTTCTGACCAACCCGTAAATTTTTAGAAGAACCGAGCTTCAGTGGCTTAAGTTGTGTAGGCGGAGCCTCGATTTTTATCACTGCCATATCATTGCCGGGAGAAGTGCCGACCACCTCGGCCTGCCACCGGCTGCCGTCAGCGAGTGTCACCTCTAAATGACTACTACCTTGGACCACATGATTACTGGTGACTATGTGACCCGATGTATCAACAATAACCCCCGAGCCACTTCCTTCTGTGGGCACAGGGTTAAAGAAGAAGTCCCTGCCAATACTGGTGGTAGTGATATTGACCACCCCAGGTGAAACGAGTTGAAAAACACGAATGGTATTTTCCTCGCTACGGGTGAGGGCTGCTGCTTTCTCAACTCCCAGCGCAAAAACTCCCCAGAGACAGCCCATGAGGAGCAGCACAATCGTTACTCTCTTCCTTCCTGTCATTTTTCAACACCAGAAAACATGATTAATCTCGAATTTCACCGATGGACACTAATCAAAACTTCCCCGTAAGTCTATACCAAAAAGTGCCCACGTACTCGTAAATCGCCGCGGTGGAAGTGTCCAGTGCCCCTACGGAGGGGAGGAACCGTAAAGGGTCATTCACATTCCACTTACCCTTGTAATCACAAGGTGCAGGCAGAGGAGTCATCTTTAGCCCCCTGAACACCCTCAGAGCCCGGTCCATGTGGCTGGCAGAGGTTACGAGAATCAGTGGCGTTTTTAAAGATAGTCGTTTGACCTCTGCGGCGTTTTCAAAGGTATTGTGAGACTTATCTTCCAGCAAAATATATCTTGCAGGAATGCTCAATTGTAAAAGCAATTCACGCATAAGTGCCGCTTCCGAAACCTCCACCAAAGGATTACCGCTGCCTCCAGAGATCACAATGGTGGGTCGGTCCATGAGACCATAGAGTCGGACTGCTTCGAGAACTCGCCTGGTGGAACTCCTGGTCAACCTACTCGTTGGGGGAAGACCTTTTGTAGCTGAGGCGCCGCCGCTGAGCAACACCACGGTGCCGGTTCGGGGAACTTGTCTAGGGGAAAGGGGCTGGTAGTGAGATTCAAGAGGAGTTACAAGCAAGTCCGCTATGGGTGCTATGCTCAGAAGATACAGAGACAAGATGCCAAGGCCCAGCACTACTTGCCCTAATCGTCGGAACCTCCAAAAACTGAGACCGAAACCCACGATCAATATGAGGAGAATACAGGCAGGCGGCAGCATTAGATGCTTTGCAATTTGATAGAGTATTGTCATAAGCCTCTTGCTTCCTGGAAATAAGATATTTCACCACAAAGGACACAAAGGCCACAAAGATCAAGTTAGTTCACTTCGCTCATCCGCCTCGGGCGGAGAATGTTGGAATACTGGAACAGTGGAATCATGGGGCAAGAGTACTTAAACCAATTATCTATAGTGTCACCCTCTATCATCCTCATTCCTCCATCCTCCCAACATTCCATCATTCCAGGAGTGTACTGCACAGTAAAAGCTACGAATAATTCTATTGCATCGGCCTTATCCTAAACTTCCAAGACGGGGAATTGCTTTGTGTACTTTGTGATCTTTGTGGTTTAAGTCCTAGATCTCCTAACCACCTTTCGAAAAACTGGTTGCCAATGGAAGGTTTTTTTGTACACTGGAATGAGCCACGAGGTCAAATGGTCAAGGGAGGGGAAATGGACTTTATGGATGGGAACTGGCTTGATATTTCGTTACTTTTGTGCTGCACAGTGATGGTCCGAGTGAGCTAAATTCAAAGGAAAAAGGGGATGGATGCCAAAACATTTAGGGAATACGATATCCGAGGAATCGTTGGGACTCAGATAATAGAAGCTGACGTAACTCAACTAGGCCGAGCTTTCGGCACGTATCTGGTGCGGCAAGGGAAAAGAAAAATCACCATGGGACGCGACATCAGACCCAGTGCAGAACAGTTCCGGCAGGCCTTGCTCGAGGGCATGCTGGACACCGGCCTCCAAGTAACTGATCTGGGTACCTGTCCAACTCCAGTGTTCTATTTCTCCCTTCGCCATCTCCATGCAGAGGGTGGTATCATGATCACAGCCTCCCATAATCCACCGCACTACAATGGGTTCAAGATCTGCAACGGGCCCGATACCATCTTCGGTGCTGAGATTCAAAAGTTGCGGTTAATCATGGATGCGGGAGACTTCGTCCGCGGACGTGGCAGTTTGGATTCATGCGATATCATTCCGCCCTACCATAAACACATTCTTCAGGACATCAAGCTGAATCAAGGGCTTCGCCTGGGAGTCGACGCGGCCAACGCTGTTGGCGGGCCAGTGGCCGTGCCTCTTTTTCGCCAGCTAGGTTGCGAAGTTCACGAACTATATTGCCAGCCCGATGAAACCTTCCCCAACCACGAGCCCGACCCCACCGTACTGGACAATCTTCAAGACCTTATAGCTCTTGTAAAAAGCGAAAAACTAGACCTAGGAGTTGCCTACGATGGAGATTGTGACCGCATAGGGGTAATCGACAACCAGGGGCAGGTAGTTTTCGGTGATCGCTTGATGATCATTTTCGCTCGCGATATTCTTTCTAAACAGCCAGGCGCTACTTTCATCTCAGAGGTCAAATGCTCAAAAACACTTTATGAAGATATTGAAAAGCGAGGTGGTAAGGCAATCATGTGGAAAACCGGCCATTCTCTCATCAAGAAAAAGATGAAAGAAGTTGGTGCGGCTTTGGCCGGGGAAATGAGCGGCCATGTGTTTTTTGCTGATCGTTACTTCGGCTATGACGATGCTATTTATGCCTCCTGCCGCCTTCTGGAGATCTTAGATAAATCCGGCAAGACCATAGCCGAATTGCTCGATGGTATACCAGCCACGGTGGTCACTCCAGAAATACGGGTGGAGTGCCCTGATGAGCTTAAATTCTCTCTAGTTGAAAAGGCGAGGGAACACTTCCGCCAGAAATACCCTATTATCGATGTTGACGGCGTCCGCGTGCTCTTTAATCACGGCTGGGGGCTTTTACGAGCCTCAAATACCCAGCCGGCTCTGGTCTTACGATTTGAGGCAGAAACCCCAGAGCAGCTTGAGCAATATCGGCAGATCATAGAACAGACAGTGGATCGCTTGCGAGAGTAGGATTGCTTTGCTGCAAATTCTAACCACAGAGATCACGGAGGCCACAGAGGGTTGCGATTTCAGATTGCAGATTTAAAACCTTCTGGTTCATACCTTTGACAATCTTAAATCATCTCTGCACTCTCTGTCGTTAATAAGAGCATAGCCGTAACGCTTGCCAAAGGAGGAAGAAATCATGAAAAGGAAAGCCTCCTACAAACTGCGTGTCACCCGACGGGAGAGCCTCTATGTGCATGACGAACCCGATCACAGCCTACTGGTGCTCGAACTGGAGGGAGAGCCTATTGAATATGAGGTCGGGGTGGCAGGTGAATTTGTATCTCGACGGAGCATAAACTTTCATGACCGCATAAGAGGGTCAGGCCCCATGCAAGGCTATACCATTACCAATTTTCAGTACGGCTCTGTCTTTAGCCGCTTTGAGGGCCATCGAAACGGAAAGAGCAAGGTCAGCACCGGCACCTGGCAGACCTATAAAGGAACAGGAAAACTCGCCGGCATCAAAGGCGAGGGTACTTTCAGGGTCACCAGCGGGGAAGGCTCAAACCAATTCATCCTGAATATGGAAGGCGAGTACGAACTCTAGTCAAGAAGCGAGACGGGAGGTCGGGCGGGACGAGCGAGAAGGGGATCAGAGGTCAGAAGTCAGACAACAGAGGACAGACGACAGATGGCAGCGGGTAACTGGCCGGGTTGTTATCCGTTATTAGTTATTTGTTATACGGGGCAGCTGCCCCTATGAGCTGCCGTGAAGGGTTCTCCTGTTTTTACAATTTCTACAGCCTTTACTACTTCAACGATTGCAACAGCTTAACTAATTCTCTAGTTATCTAATTTCCAAATCCACAATCCGAAATCCGCAATCCGAAATTCGCAATTACTTCCCTATGCCCTATGCTCTATGCCCTATGCTCTATGCCCTATGCTCTATGTGTCATGCTCCAACTTGTTTATAATATCCGTTAGGTCGTCTCTCACTGACTCAATGTATTCCAAATTGCCAGTTATCGCATAGTTATAGGCGGGCTCGTACCACTGGAGTTTGGTCTGTTTTCTAATATAAGGCTTCAACGCAAAGAATAAATCCAAAAGCTCAGCACGAAGCTTGTTCTTCTGCTTGAAGTCCTCCTCACTTTGGTTCTCTGCATGCTCTGCATATAGCTGCTTTAATTCCTTGAATTGATCTATAAGTTTCGCATCAACCATCAGATTTTCCTTTCACAAAGGGCATAGAGCCACGGAATATTGGAAAAATGGAAACTGGGAACCCGCTTGTCGCAGATGCCGCTTGCGGTGCGGGAATGAGCGGAGCGCAGCGAGCGCGAATAATTTTGGAATAGTGGGGAGAACAAGACGAGTTTAAGTATGTTTCTTTTTGACCCGTTATTCCATCATTCCAGTATTCCAACATTCCCGCACCCCTGGGTGACCCTACTGGACTCTGACTACTGACTCCTCTGTTTTCACGCTCTGCGCTTAGCGCTCTGCCCTTTGCGTAATTACTTTGGACCCTAAAAGCAAGTCGGGCCAAAGGCCTCTGTGCTTGCCTTTTTTGTAACGGGCTGAATTTGGTCTTCGGGTTGAATTCCCTTGTGCTGCTGAATGGTAACCACGTTGTCTTTGACGGTAATTTCCACCCATTTGTAAGGGCTGTTGATCACCGGTTGGTTCATGGGCAAGCGGTTGCGGGTAAAAAAGACCACTTTCTCAAGGGACCACCGATCAGGATAGTATTGACTGCGATCAAATTCAAATTTCCCCGAAAAAATGATGGACTGAACAATTAGGTGACGGGGTGGAGAAGGGATAGAACGCCTCAGACGTTTCTCGATCTCCCTCTTTACCCTGGAGCTGAGATCCTCAACCACCACCTGGGTGGGATATTTGTCACCTGGGGGGGAATTCCCAAAATTTCTTTTGACCTTCGCCAAGCCTTTGAGCACTCCACGAGCATCCCAGAAATCAAGATCCGTGTAAATATGGTAAAGTCCCTTGCCTTTAGAAGCTAAGTCATAAATGATTCGGGCCATGGCCTCACCTAAATCGAGTAGCCTCAAGCTGAAAATATCGCAGAGCGCAAAGAGCATAGCGCAGAGCGTTTAAGGCAGTATTTTCCGCTATGCGCCGTGCGCTTGATCACCCCCATCCTAACCCTCCCCCTTCAAGAAGGAGGGGATTTCTAGCTTTTGGAACAGCCTGTTTACTACTATCTTAAAATTTTACTTCATATTGCACTGCCGTTCAACCTGACCCAATGCACCCACTATCAATGTAACCACAAAGACCACAAAGTACACAAAGAAATTCTATTACTTAGTCCAACCTTTGTGACCTTTGTGCACTTTGTGGTTAATGCCGCATCATATCTAAAAGCAGCTGAACATCCACCTCCTCAAAACTGCTCACCACTTTATCGGCCGTGGCCAGCTCAACCACATTAACGCTGGTATCAATGGCCAGGCAACACATACCGGCCTGTTTCGCTGCCGCTACGCCATGGGGAGCATCTTCGATCACCAAACATTGCTCCGGCTTCACTCCCAACCTTTCCGCCGCAGTGATGTAGACATCGGGTGCCGGCTTTCCTCGAGCCACCTGATCACCACTCAGGGTGATAGCAAAAAGCCCGGTTGCGCCGATTTTTTCCAAAGCAAGCTCGATTAGCGGTTGGGACGATGAGGAAACCAAACCAGTTATAATTCCCACAGCGATCACAGATCTCACCAACTCAAGAGCACCTGGGATGGTTTCAAGATCCTCTTTGAACAACTCTGCGATCAGGTGGTTGCGCTCCCCAATCAATTCTTCCACACTGTCAGTCAGATTGTAATGTTCTCTGAGCAAACTCACGGCTCCCTTGGCATCACGACCCATCATGGCAGTCTTCAGTGAGGGCGAGTAGGAAAGGTTTCGCCGAGCGAGCAGCCGTTTCTCTGCTTCCGACCACAGCGGCTCACTATCAATGATTACCCCGTCCATGTCGAATAAAACAGCGTCCAGTTTTGTGCCTCGCATCATTTCGGCCTCTAGGACTTTTTGTTATGCGGAGCGGGCCTTTGGGTCATTTGGCTGCGCCGTTAGTAGGGCTGCGCCCGTCGGTGGGCCTTCCGGCCGTCATTTGTTGTCATTTGCCTTCGGCGTCACCCATCATAACTGATCGTGGTCTAACAATAAATGACAGCGGAGCGCAATGACTGCGGAGCTTAGTGACAGCGAAGCGCAACGACGCTGAGCGTAATGACCTAATCTTTCCTTGGCTCTGAGCCTTGTGCTTTTGACTAAAAAAAGGGCGCTCTGTGCAAAATCTTTGAGAGCGCCCGGTTCAGTTCTATCTATGTCAGATTGATTCACTTGGCATTTCCGGGATTTTCATTCTTGTTCTCTTCCTCATCCTCTTTACTT
>JAJDNB010000222.1 GCA_022340905.1 Deltaproteobacteria bacterium
GGACACGATTCGGGCTTTGGCCAAGGCTGTGGACGCAAGGGATCCGTACACCGTAGGGCACAATTGGCGGGTAAGCCGTCTTGCTGTGGCTGTTGCCTCCTCTTTGGGGTGGTCAGGGGACGCTCTGGGCACTGCTGAATTAGGTGGAATTCTTCACGATATCGGCAAGATCGGTATTCCTGACAGTATCTTCTTGAAGAGTGAAAAGCTGGATGAGAAAGAATGGCAGATTATGAGACAACATCCTGAGATTGGCGCCAGAATGGTTGCCGGCATCGATTTTCTGGAGCCGGTTATTCCCTACATCCTTTACCATCACGAACATTGGGATGGCAGTGGCTATCCCTACGGATTGCAACAAAATGAAATTCCGGAGGAGGGCCGACTGCTACTAGTGTGTGACGCCTTTGACGCCATGACCACCACCAGGCCATACAGAAACAGTCTTGATCCTGAACTTGCTGTGGAAGAACTGCGTCAGGGGAAAGGAATACAGTTCGATCCTATGTACGTCAACGCTTTTATAACAGCCTGGAAAAAAGGGAGCATTACTGATGCGTTACAGGAGAATGGAAAGGAACAGCAGTCCCCCAGGGTTCTCCACTACTCCAAATTTCAGTCACTCATAATCAGCAAAGATGAAATTCAAAAGGAAATCTACCTTTCAAGGCAGATAAACCACCGCAAGTGAAAAGAGCAACCTCCCCCTGGGGGGCTACCATCCGGATCAAGCAACAGCCCTTTCGTCTCTTCTTGCAGCTGCCTCTAGAATTATTCTCATAATATTTATGTCTTCAATCCCTCGTTCGTCAAACTCTACTGGATAGTCCCGAAACTCAAAATCTCCCTCTTTCCAGCAAGAAAGTTCCAAGACTATCTCCCTTATCTGGTAGCGAATCAGCTCTCTGAGATCATCTTCATTAATATAGGCGAGATCGAGGAGAACTTCACCCATTCGCCTCCCAGATTTTTTTGCCTCCACCAATACCTCTTGCAGCTGTTTTTGGGAAATAAATCCCTTGCCGCATCCGATCTCACCCAAACGCAGTCCCTCGCTGCCGCCGGCAGCGATGAGGTTGCCATCTCTCAAATGCAAGGCCCTGACCTCCTGCCCTTTTCTAAAATAGAGAACACCAGTCTTGCCTCCTTTGGAGACTATCTGCAGGACCATTGAAAAATCAAAAGACTGCAGATTCCCCCTGAGGCCCACCTTACCCAAAATAAGAGATGAATCGAACAAATTTTGGCTTTCATCTCCCTTGGAAAAGACTCGCCTATTCCAGGCCTCTATTGCCTTTGTATCACTGTCTCTGATTGGCCCCGCAGCACCACAATAACAGGAAACTGCAAAATAGCCAGCGGAAGTGGAGACTAGTCTCAACCGCAATTCCTCATCTCCGTATTCATTAGCCTCACAAAATGGGCAGGATCGAAATTTTCTCTCTCGCCGCGACATCAATCACCTCCAGTGCAGATGACTATCATTCAGCTGCTGCGAACCCTGTCAAGCATCCGAGTTCGGTTTCTTTCTTTGCGTATCTGGATTGTTTGGACACCCCTTGCACATAAGAGGACCCTCATACCACCAAACACAACCGCCGCATCTTTCGCTTGGCCTACCGTTCATACAATTTCTTTCCAGAGTAGTTAAAGGTGAATAGGTCTTGAGCTTCCCTTGGATTGTGCTTGCCACTCGTCCGTTTCTGCAGAAGTAGTGCCAAAAATGCGGTGGAAGTGAAACTGCTTTTATTCAGAAGAGTTGCGAGTTTTCGACATGGTGAGCCAGCAGTGCTCGCTAGAAAAATTTGGCCAAAGGGCCAAATGTGTTCTGACCAAATGGCTCATAAGAATTTGGCATGGAGTATTTCGATTGCGGATTGGGGAATGCGGATTGTAGATTGTGGACTGGCAGGAGACTCGAGAAAAAAAGGCACCTTGTTTCGGAAGAACAAGATGCCCATGACAAGCACGTTATTACCAACTAAAGCTTGGTGACCTTTACAGCCGAGGGACCCTTTTTGCCCTCTTCCACCTCAAAGGTCACCCTCTCGCCTTCATTGAGAGACTTGAAACCAGTCGCGCTGATCCCCGAGTAATGGACGAATACATCCGGGCCGTCTTCTTGCTCAATGAATCCGTAGCCTTTGCGCTCATCAAACCACTTTACGGTGCCAGTGGCCACAGTGACACCCTCCTTTCGAAAACACTATAATGGTTCCACACTTGAGGATGCCACTTTTTACAAATGGATCCTACCTCGAAACAAAACCCGGTCGTGAATATATCCTGCCCCCTTATAGTGGGGGTGATGATAGTACCTGTAGGAGAAAAAAGTCAAATCATTTATTGGCGCTTACAGTCCTTCCTCGCCCCATCTCCAAAACTTGGCCATTTGACCAACTCCTTTTTTGTCCTTTGGCCAAATTTATCAACATGGCCAAATATCCGAAAGTGGTAAGGGAGTGAACAAAACATTAATTAACCGAAGTTTTTTGCACTCTCCTGCCTTTGGCACCAACCCTGCACCAATGACTTTAAGGCGGAAAGAGAGAGAAATCTAACTCAATAGGGAAAACAGCGAACCCTTTGGTCAACGGAGTCTACTATGGGAGTTACATCTCATCCCATGCGGCTGGCCATCGCTAGTCTGCTTCTCGGATTTTTCGTAGGGCTGGCTATGTCCTGTGGCTATTTTCCTTTGAAGAGCAAACACGTCGATTCTGCCAGGGTGAACCTCCCGCAATCCATCAGCCTGTGCAACGAACCCATTCCCCTTGAAAGTCCAAGTATCTGGGAAAAATTGGATCGAGAATTCACTATAGCTGTCTGGGACAGACCCCAAGTCATTTTGTGGCTTAAGAGGGCAGGACGGTATTTCCCCTACCTCGAAAAAAGACTTGCTGAGGAAGGTCTGCCCGATGATCTCAAGTATCTCGCCGTGGCTGAGAGTGCGCTTATCACTGGAATCCGTTCGAGTAAGGGAGCCGTAGGATTATGGCAACTCATGCCTCGCACCGGCAGAGAATACGGCCTGCGCAAGAACCACTTGATAGATGAGCGACTGGATTTTGAGCGCGCCACTGATGCATCCCTTAAGTATATCAAAGACCTTCGGGACGAATTCGTCAGCTGGAAGCTTGTGTTGGCGGCTTATAACTGCGGTGAGTTCCATCTCAAAAAGGAAATAAGGAAGCAGAAGGTCGACGACTTTTACAGCCTCAACCTGCCCTCAGAAACCGAGCGTTTCATCTTCCGCATTGCCGCTATAAAGATCATCATGGAGAATCCACAACGCTACGGTTACGATTTGAACGAGGAACAAATATATCAACCCCTTGAATACGATGCCGTCCAGGTCAATATTGACAAGAAACTGCATCTCGCCTATGTGGCAGCTGCCATAGGCTCAGAATATAGGGTTCTAAAAGAGCTGAATCCGCATATCCTCAGACACCAACTGCCAACCGGGCAATACAACGTCAAGGTCCCCCCAGGGTCAGCATCCAGACTGTTAACGGCTCTTCAACAGCTTGACAGCACCTCGGCTGCAGAAGTTGTCGGGGAACCCTCTGGCCATTATGTGGTTCGAGCAGGCGATACCCTGAGCCACATTGCACTACGAACCGGGATCTCTGTGACAACTTTGAAACGGCTCAATAACATCCAGGGTTCTTTGCTGAGGGTGGGACAAAGACTTCAGTTGGCGCCCTAGCCCGAAGCGGCTTGATCCTGCAGCTTGCTGATCCGCTGGACCACTGGAGGATGACTGTAATAGAAAGCGGCGTACAAGGGATGGGGGTGAAGATTGGCCAGATTTTCCCTGGAGAGTTTTATCAAAGCATCGGCCAAATCCAGCGGTTTTCCGCTGAGTTCACAAGCGTAGCTGTCGGCCTGCCACTCATGCTTGCGGGAAAGAAGGCTCAATGCCGGCGTGAAGGGGAACATGATCAGGGACCCGAGAAATCCCAGTATGGCAAGCCGAACGTAAAAGGACCCCCCCTTTAGGCCGATCACCCCAGGCAACCCCGGCCAATTGAGCAATTTGTAGGCGACAAAGAGAGCTCCCAGTGCCACTACCTCGGTGAAAATGATCCTCTTCAGCACGTGCTTCTTCTTCCAATGTCCCACTTCATGGGCAAGAACTGCAAGAATTTCACCCCGGCTCATAGTCTCCAGCAGAGTGTCGAAAAGAACGATCCTCTTCACTCTCCCTATCCCGGAAAAATAGGCGTTAGCATGCCGGCTGCGTCTGGAAGCATCAACCTGAAACACACTGCTCACCTTAAGCCCCGCTTTCTTCATCAAAGCTCTGATCTCTTCCTCCAGTCCCTCGGTCTGCACCGGTTCAAACTTGAAAAAAAGCGGTTCAATGAGGTAAGGCGAAATATACATGAGAAAGATGCTGAAGAGCAGAAATACGAGCCAAACCCACAGCCACCACCACTGGGGTGTATACTGAACCAGAAAAAGAGCCGCAGCAACGATGATTGACAGTAAAAGGGTTGAGACAACCGTAGATTTAATTAAATCGGTCAACCAAAGCTTACCCGTGAGGGTATTGAATCCGTAGCGGTTCTCGATGCTGAAGTTCTTGTACAAGCTGAAAGGAATGGAAAAAATGATCTCCCCATAGAGAAGGCCCAGCACGAAAAGTACTCCCGCCAAAACAAATGATTGAGAGAGGGAGGCAATCCAAACATCATATATTTCTATGATCCCCCCGAAGAGGACAACAACCACGAGTATGTTATTGAAAATAGTTGTCATGACAGCCAGCCTGCTATTCTCCACCGTGTAAGATGTGGCTTTTCTCAAGGTGTCACTATCAATGGCCTTGCCGAACTCGGGTGGGACCTGCTGCCCTTGCTCTTTCAGATAGGTAATGTTCAGCCACTTGAGCCACAGAGAGAAACCGAGGAAGAGCAGGTAGACAATGAGGACGATTATTTTCATGCCGCCAATGATACTGTATTAGTCAGGTAGAGTCGAGCCCTGGCTCCACTAGGCAGCGGCCAGCTAGCAGTCAGCAGTCTTAATGGGACACAGAGATTTACACAGATATCATAAAGGACAGTTGCGGATTCGAGGCGGGTTAAACTGGCTAACTGGCAAAGCACCTGAGAGGCAGCTGCCAGAACTCAGAGGTCAGAGATCAGATGTCGGAGGTCAGGCATAAAGCTGATCTCTGATTTCTGACTTCTGACCTCTGTGATGGACGACTTGAACGGCTTCAACGACTTTAACGATTTAAACGGTTTGACGCTCTGCGCTTTGCGCTATGCGGAGGGCTGAAACCTGAAACCTTACTCTATGCTCTATGCTCCATGCTCCATGCGTCATGCTCTCCGGGCTACTTTGATTCTTTTGCTTTTTTTTCTCGTTTGGCTTGGCGGTAAAGATCGTAGAGCTCGGGAAAATGCTTTCTCACATGCTGTATTGCCTGATCTCCGCTCAAGCCCTCTTTCTGACTGATCGTTTTGACTAACTGATCCCAGGCCTCCAGCAATTTCTCATTTTTGGTCATAGGGGCTCCTGGTGAAGTATGAGGGGACTGGATCGATCTGCTTTCATCATTCATTCTCCTCTCCATTGGAAGTGGGATCCTTTTCTGCGCCGGTCTCCAGGGCGAAAATCCTGTCGTGTACGCTACTCAAAAGATCTTTCATTACCCTTTCGGAAATTACTCCTAACAGGTAGGCCTCCCTGATTCCGTCTTTTTCTGCGAGGAGGAGCCTTTCTTTTGTTCGGTCCAGTTCTTCCGCCACCGCTTCTCGCTCTATGACGGCAACTTCATCTAGATGTATCTTTAAAATCCGCAAGCGATCCTGCAAGCGCGGTGCCAAAACATCATAGTTACGTTGCGACACGGCGCCCCGGTTATGCATCTGCTCCAACTCCAAACGGGCTCGGCCCAAGGCGAATATTTCGCCTTTTTTTGCCTCATAAGCCTCCTGACTTCTCATTGGCATGAGACCCAGTCTTTTAAGGAACGCTTTCATGCTTAAACCTTGTACCAGCAGGGTAAAGATGACCACTGCAAAAATCATGGTTATCAACATCTGACGATGGTCGAGGTCCCTCGGCAGGCTTAGAGCAAGGACCATGCAGATCGCTCCCCTAATGCCCCCCCAAAAGATCGCACCTTGCCAACTTCCAGGCAAAACTTTGTCCACTCTGCCGATGATGGGTGCTGTGCCAAACACCGCAACTGCCCGGCCACAGATCATGGCAACCAGCGCCAGCAATGCAGCATGCCATAGTGGTAAAAAGTCGACTATTCTCACTTCAATACCAATCATGAGAAAAAGCACAGAATTGACTGCAAAGGCGGCATATTCCCAGAAGTCTGACACTGATATTCTGGTAGTGGGTGACATGGCCAGTTTTGTAGAATAGTTACCGGTCATTAAACCTGCACCGATGACGGCAATCACTCCTGAGACATGCAAGTGCTCGGCGAGCAAATATGCACTAAAAGCGAGAATTGTGGTCAGGGTGATCTCGATGAGATGGTCATCCACCAGGCTCATTATTTTTGCCATGGCCAGGCCGAGCAGAACACCTATCCCCCCTCCCCCAACCACGCTCACTACAAATTGGCCTGCAGCAGAGAGGACGTCAAAATCTTCCCCTTGCACCAGAGTCAAAATAACCCCAAAAAGCACCACGGCCACACCGTCGTTAAAAAGGCTCTCACCTTCTATGATGAAGGTAAGCCTTCGGGTGACGCCGAACTCCCTGAAAAGAGCCAGCACCGATATAGGATCAGTAGCAGCTACGATAGTGCCAAAGAGCAGCGCTGAGCCCCAAGACAACCCTGGCAACCCTCCCCACAACTTAAATCCGTAATAGGCAACAACCCCAGTGATAGTGGCGGCCAGCAACACACCTGGCAAAGCCAACATGGCGATGGATCGAGCTGTTTTCTGCAGGTCCAGTATGTCTATATTGAACGCCCCTTCGAAGAGGAGGATGGGTAAAAAAATATGAAAGACCAATTCTGGGGTAAGGAGCATGTGAGGAAGGAGGTCGAGTGCCCCCATCACTATGCCCACTACTACCAAGGCGATGGTATAGGGCAGCCGAATATGCTTGGTAAACATGGCGACGGCTGCTGCAATTATGAGCAGCCACAATGCCTGCACTTGAATGCCTAATTCCATACTGACTTGTCTATGATCTGAGCTTGATTCAGTGAATGAAGGAGCCAGGAGCCGGAACCCGGTTGGCATGCAGCATAGCGTCAAATGGTTCAAACGGTTCAAATCGTTGAAACCGTTCAAGTCGTCCATCACACAGGTCAGAAGTCGGAGATCAGAGATCCGCTTTGCCCCTGACCTCCGACTTCTGATCTCTGACCTCTGTGTTCTACCTGCTGGCTACCGGCTACGGCTAGTGAATTCTCAAAGGTCTGAAATTACTCGCCTGTGTTCGTCGGTATCGCTGTCGCTCTCCGCATGACCCGACCGGATACGTAGCCCACAATGCCCCCGAGGAGAAAGGTTCCTAGCAAAACTAGAGCTCGCGATGCCTGGGCGCTCCAAAAGAGAAAGCGCACCTGCACCACCTCAGCATTCTGAATAATGAACGTTGCAAACAGCAATCCCAAAACCAAGAATATAATACGCTTGGGAGTCATCGCACCATCCTTTTCTTAAGCGGATTAATTGGACACAGATTTACACAGATTCAATCAGTCTTATGTTTTCTGTAATTATCGAAGACCTTCCGTTTGATACCCGGCACAGGTCGGAAATTCAGCAGAATCCCAACTTCTATATCTGTTGCCTTGAGGTAGTTTAATAATTGTGCCTCACTCTCGAAAGGTAATCCTCGGGTGGCTTTAATCTCTACTATCACTTTCCCATCCACCACTATATGGGCAAAATACTCACCTACAACTGTTCCGCCATAGGACACTTTTATAGGGGATTGGGCGACGGCGGGAATGCCCTCTTTCTCGAGCTCGATGAGCATTGCTTTTTCATAAATTTTCTCCAAGAAGCCGTAGCCGAGGTTATTATAGACCTTATAGAAAACACCAATAATCTTTTCTGTTAGGGCTTTGTGCTTGACATCCCTAGAATCTGTGTGCATCTATGTCCAATTTGCAGCGAGCTTAATTCTTGCTAGGCTTTCTGTCTACTTTATTTTGCCGTCTGTCGTCTGTCCTCTTGCTTCTGCCCTCGGTCTTTTTCTTTTGCCTGCTGTCCGCCTGTTCCGAGCGCACTCGCGGGGCTGCCCTTCGCTTTTCAGCCAGGGTTTTCTCGTAAAGCTCCAAATATTGCCGTGCGGATGACTGCCAACTGAAGTCCGCGGACATGCCATTCTGCATGATTTGCTGCCAGGTCTCTGGCTGCTCAAAAAAATGCAAGGCTTCCATGAATGCATGCCAGAATGAATCGGCTTCATATCGGTCAAAGCTAAAGCCAACACCCTCACCCGTCGCCGGGCTAAATGGTTTAATGGTGTCGTAGAGCCCCCCGGTGGCCCGGACTATTGGGACTGTGCCATACCGCAGACTGTAAATCTGATTCAGCCCGCACGGTTCGTAACGCGACGGCATGAGAAAAATGTCAGCCCCGGCCTCGATTTTGTGGGCCAACCGCTCATCGAACTTCAACTGCACTGAAACCTTCTCTGGATGGCGCTCGGCCAGATCGGTCAGTAATCTGTGATACCGGTCTTCACCGACCCCCAGAATCACCAACCCTATATCCTGGTCTACCAGCTCATCTGAAACAGCCGCCAAAAGATCGAAACCTTTCTGGTCGGCCAATCTGGAAATAGCTCCAAGGAGGGGTCTATCTACCAAACTCTCTGGAAGTTGGGCCTCCTGTAATAAGTCCAGCTTGCACACACGCTTGCCACCGAGGTCCTGGCGAGAATAGTTGGTGGCAATGTACGGGTCGGTTTCGGGGTTCCAGCGGTCATAATCAACACCGTTCAGGATCCCGTGCAATTTGCCCCTGTTTTCTTGGAGAACACCTTCTAACCCCTGACCGTATTCGCTGGTCTGAATTTCCTCGCTGTAGCGCGGGCTCACAGTGGTTATAGCGTCAGCACTCACTATCGCCGCCTTCATGAAGTTGATACCCCCCCAGAATTCCATTCCCTCCATGGAAAAAAAACGGGACGGCAAACCGGTCAAGGGATAGAGCCCTGATGAGAATTGTCCCTGATAGGCAATGTTATGGATAGTGAAGACGCTGGCAGTCTCGGTCCAATATTCGTTGGGCCCATACAGATGTCTCAAATAAGCTGGTACCAGACCGCTCTGCCAGTCGTGGGCGTGAATCACATTGGGCTTGAACTGTAGTCCAGGGCACAGGGCCAAAACGGCTCTGGAGAAATAGGTGAACCGCTGGAAATTGTCAAAATAATCTCCCTTTGGGGTGCCATACAGGTGGGACCGATCAAAGAACTCATCACGCTGGATGAAGTAGACAACCACGCCGTTATTTAGGCTCAGATGGTAAACGTCGGCGGCAAGTGAATGGCTGCCAAAGGGCACGGGGAGATTTTCCAGCAGGAGTTTTACTTCCTCGACTTTTTCGATGAAGCGATTGTAAAAAGGCATCACCACTCGCACATCACAACCAAGCTGTCCAAGAGCAGAAGGCAGCGAACCGCCCACGTCAGCCAAGCCGCCAGTTTTTGCGAAAGGGGCAACCTCCGAGAAGGCCATCAGTATCTGTATCGGTGTTTTTTTCTTTGCCACAGTTATAGCACGTGCTTATTTACATTTCTCCACTTTCAGTTGCCGCAGACCCTCTATAATTTCTATGGAATCTTTAACTTCACCATATTTGTTATTAGAAATGAGTTTATTTAAGTTGTCCTTTTCTTCTTTTATTAGTTCATCGATGGTTCTACAGTAAACCATATTCGAAATACGCACTTTCATTTTCGGCGGGGTACTTTCTATTTTAATAGTCCCGTCTGTTTGTCGTTTTATAGCCACTTGTTGGCTCATTGAGGTAGAACTACAAAGGAAAAATACAAACACTATAAACAGAAAGATACTTATTAGTTTTCGTATTTTGCTATGCATTTATCTTCTCCTTTTTAACAGATTAGTTTTTGGATTAGAAGTTACTGTGTTTATTGTTGCCAAGATAAAAAAGTCATTGATATGCACATGTAGTCAATATGTTTTCTTGTTAAGACGCATCTTGTATTATTCTTGCAGAAAAATGTGTTGGATTTCTAATTTGTCTGCTGCGGAGTCCCATGACTTGCTATGCTAATACAGTACACAATTGAATTTACAGAGGCAAGGAAAAAGATCTCCGCAACTAAGGTGTCAGGTGTCAGGAAAGAGAAAAGCAGAGGGAAAAATCTGAAACCTGAACACTGAAACCTGAAACCTTATTCAGCCAATACTCCAAGACTCCAGTGCTCCACAGCCGTTGGACATCCGTACTGTCAAAGCGAACTGACTTTCACTGTGGTCTCAATGTTTCACTTGCAATGACGCAGGTTGCGGGGTAAACTTCCCCCCCGAACCACTGACAAAAAAGAGAAGCTCAGTGCGAGAGTGGCGGAACTGGTAGACGCACTGGACTTAGGATCCAGCGGGGCAACCCATGGGAGTTCGAGTCTCCCCTCTCGCACCAGTGTGAAGGTTCACCTGCGCTGTTCTTGTGTTGCTCGGTCGAAGCTCCTTTTTGCCCACATGTCATGGAGGTTCGACATGAGGCGTCTTGCAAGCATCTTCATGATCAGATGTAAAAATCAGAGAGGCCAGAGAGCTCGAGAGATATCTGAGCAGAAGATGAGTTGTCCTCTTTGCTAATCTGCCACTCCCTCTGCACCTGATGACACTGAATCCTATCCCTTTAAGGGTTGCCAGATGGTACCTACTATGATTATATTGTCGGGCGGTTCAAAGGGAACATTTCAAGGTACTGAGGTTAATGGAACACCTCGCTAGCAAGAAGCTGGGGTGCATTCGGGCTTGTTAACAATGAAAGTGACTGTCGAACAAATCAGTGAAATTACAAGTAGGGTGAATGTGGAATTGCCTGGAGAGGCGGTGAGCCGTCAGCTAAAAAAGGCCTACAACCGGCTCAACCGTAGCGCCAAAGTGAGAGGATTCCGTCCGGGAAAGGTCCCCCTGACCATTCTCAAGCGACATTACGGGGACCAGGTGAACCAGGAAGTAGGGTTGGATCTGATCAACGAGACTTTGATGGAGGCAGTTGCCCAGACTGGAATGGAAGTTGTCTCTCAGTCAGATCTGGACAGAGAGCCTCTTCAAGAGGGCGAGCCTTTCCGCTATTCCTTTGTTGTCGAGGTGAAACCGGAAGTCCAGGCCCGGGACTACAAGAATATCCCTGCCAAGAGACCGCCCGTGGTGGTCAGTGACGAGGAAGTTGCTGCCGAACTGGCCCAGCGGAGAGAGGCGAACTTTCATCTTGCTTCTTTGGAGGAACCACGACCCATTCAGGAGGGGGATCACGCCATCCTTGACTTTAAAACTTTCGTAGATGGCAAGCCCTTACCCGATGGGGAAGCCAAGGGATTCCACTTGGAAGTGGGCAGCAATCGTTTCAACCCAGAGTTCGAAAATGAGATCATTGGTGCCAGCAAAGGTGAAGAGAAAAAGATACAGGTTGCCTTTCCGGTTGATTACGGCAACAAAAATCTTGCTGGCAAAAAAGCCACTTTTCAGGTTGCAGTGAAAGATATAAGAGAAAAGGTTCTGCCCGAGTTGAATGACGAGTTCGCCAAAAATCTCGGTGGGTTTGAAAGCTTGCAGGATTTGCGCTCCGCCGTTCGTCGAGAGCTGGAAAAAAACAAAATAAAGCGTATAGATGACGAAATTTGGGTGCAGATCTGTGATGAACTGCTGAATCGCAATCCTTTTGAAGTTCCTAGAAGCATGGTGGAACAGGAATTGCAAAGAATGCTGGATACCATTCAGTACCGTCTTTCATCACAGAACCTTACCTTAGAGCAGGCAGGAATGGATGAGGAGACTTTCAAGGAGCGGAACCGCGAAATGGCAGAAAGGAGGGTGCGAACCTCCCTTCTCCTTGAAAGAATTTCTCATCAGGAACAAATAGGGATCAGTGACGAGGAGCTGGAACAAGGGTTGCGCGAAACAGCCGAGAAAATGAATCAGCCCTATGACAAGGTGAGAGATTTCTACCAGAGAAGTAACATGATGGATTCTTACAGACATCAGTTGCTGGAAGAGAAGGTTATACATTTCCTCCAGGATCAGGCAGATGTTGTCGAAGTTGAGCAGGCAGCCACATCTGGTTCTGAGGAAAAACCAAACGAGAGTGAGGAAAATTCATGACTTTGATACCTATTGTTGTCGAGCAGAGCAGCCGCGGTGAACGAGCCTACGACATCTATTCCAGGCTGCTCAAGGATCGCATTATATTTTTGGGAAGTATAGTGGCCGATGAGGTTGCCAATTTGATTATCGCTCAGATGCTCTTCCTGGAATCGGAGGATCCAGATAAGGATATCAACTTTTACATCAATTCACCTGGAGGTCTGGTTACGGCTGGTTTAGCCATCTACGACACCATGCAGTACATCAAACCCGATGTGTCAACCCTATGTCTGGGCCAGGCTTCAAGCATGGGCGCCTTGCTACTCACGGCTGGAGCGCGGGGAAAACGTTTCTCCCTGCCCCATTCTCGCATTCTCATCCATCAGCCCCTTGGTGCTTTTCAAGGCCAGGCTACAGATGTGGAGATTCAGGCCAAGGAAATTCTCAGAATGCGTGAGAAGCTCAATGAAATACTGGCACATCACACCGGCCAACCTTTGGAAAAAGTTCAGAGGGACACTGACCGGGACTTTTTTATGAGTGGTGAAGAAGCCAGGAAATATGGGATTGTGGATAAAGTGATAGTGGAAAGGGAGATTCCCAAAGAAGAGAGCAAGAAAAAGTCTTCGGTAGATTCGCCCAAGAAAGAGGAGTAATAGAGACCCCATTGAATATGGCGACTCTTCTGGTATAATATTTGTGCAAAAACAATCTGAGAGGGACCTCAGTTGAGCCAGGAGGATTAGATGACGAGAAAGAAAGATGACCGGGGCGGAGATTTGGTCTGTTCATTCTGCGGCAAAAGTCAGGATGAAGTGAAAAAACTCATTGCTGGTCCCACTGTTTACATTTGTGACGAATGTATTGAGCTTTGCAATGACATCATTGCCGAGGAATTTGAAAAAGAAGAAGCTGCGAAATTGAGCAGCGTCCCCAAACCCACTGAAATCAGGCATGCCATAGACGACTACGTCATCGGCCAGGAACGGGCGAAGAAAATCCTCTCGGTGGCAGTGTATAATCACTACAAGCGTATCGAATCGCGTGCTGAAATGGAGGATGTGGAGATCCAGAAAAGCAATATCCTCCTGATCGGGCCCACCGGATGTGGCAAAACTCTCCTGGCCCAGACCCTGGCGCGCATCCTCGACGTTCCCTTTACTATTGCCGATGCCACCACGCTTACGGAGGCGGGCTATGTGGGCGAGGACGTGGAGAATATCATCGTCAATTTGCTCCAAGCCGCGGATTACGATGTTGAAAAGACCTCCCGGGGCATCGTCTACATTGACGAGATAGACAAAATAGCCCGAAAGGCGGACAGCCCTTCCATCACGCGAGACGTCTCTGGTGAAGGGGTTCAGCAGGCGCTTTTGAAGATCCTCGAAGGAACAATTGCCAACGTCCCACCTAAGGGGGGACGTAAGCATCCGCAACAGGAATTCATAAAAATTGATACCACTAACATTCTTTTCATTTGCGGTGGCGCCTTCAACAACCTGGAAGGCATAATCAAGTCACGCATTGGGGTCAAAGCCCTGGGGTTTGCCGCCGATATCCAGAGGAAGGAGGAGCGCAAACTGGGAGAGGTGCTCCTGCAAGTACAGCCAGAGGATCTCATCAGATTTGGCATGATTCCCGAGTTTGTTGGAAGGCTGCCAGTGGTGGCGACCCTGCATGAATTGACTGAAGAGGAATTGGTCAAGATAATGCTCGAGCCGAAAAACGCCCTGGTGAAGCAATACCAGAAACTTTTTGGCATGGAAAGCGTAACCCTTCGCTTCACTGAAGGTGCCTTGCAAGCAGTTGCTCGGGAGGCCATGAAGAGAAACTCTGGGGCCCGTGGGCTCAGGAGTATTCTGGAAAACATCATGCTCGACATTATGTACGAAATTCCTTCTCAGCCTGATATTCGTGAATGCGTTATCAGCGAGGAGGTAGTCACGAACAGGGATTTACCCCTGCTCCTTTACGAAGGCACCCTGGAATCGGCTTGATAGAGGCGACAGGTTCTTGGGTACCATTTTACGGTAACAGCAACAGTAACCAGAGAACAAATGAAGGCTCCCTGCAACCGGCGGGAAAGTTTTCATTTTGGATAAGCAGAAGATATGTTTAAGAAAAATCGCGAAAACGATGACATTGATAGTGATAAGGAGGAGCCGTCAATGCTGCAAGAATATCCACTGCTGCCCCTTAGGGACATCGTGATTTTCCCTAACATGGTGGCCCCTCTTTTCGTTGGCCGGGAGAAATCGATAAAGGCCCTAGAGTATGCCATGGGCCAAGACAAAACAATTTTTCTGGCCACCCAGAGAAAGGCGAAAACCGATACTCCTTCTGAAAAAGACATCTTCCGTACGGGGGCGGTCGCCACTATTTTGCAATTGCTGCGTCTTCCTGATGGTACGGTCAAAGCTCTGGTGGAGGGGAAAAAACGCGGACAGATTGACAAATTTGTCTCCAATCCGGACTTTTTTATGGTGCAGGTAGAAGAGATACCTGAAGAGACCGAGAAAGATGTCCAGATCGAAGCTCTGATGCGCAGCACCAGTCAGGCCTTCGAAAAGTATGCGAAACTGAACAAAAAGATCTCTCAGGAGATGGTACTATCAGTTTCCTCCATCGATGAACCAGGGCGACTGGCAGATACCATTGCCTCCCATATGCCTTTCAAAATCGAATACAAGCAAAATCTCCTTGAATCCATCCCGCACTTCAAACGGCTCGAGCTGCTGTACTCCTACATTAGCGGTGAAATTGAGATCATTCAGACAGAGCAGCGCATCAAGGGACGAGTCAAGAAACAGATGGAAAAGACCCAGCGGGAATACTATCTGAACGAACAAATGCGCGCTATCCAAAAGGAGATGGGCGAGAAGGACGACTTCAGAAGTGAATTGGCTGAACTGCAAAAACGGATCAAACGC
>JAJDNB010000230.1 GCA_022340905.1 Deltaproteobacteria bacterium
TCGTTTCACTCAGGACAAGCTCACTCCAGCAACGGTGTTCGTTCCACCGCTGACCCAACCGAACAAAGTCGCTTCGCGACTTTTTAAATGGTGGGCCGTGCTGGACTCGAACCAGCGACTCTCTGCTTAAAAGGCAGATACTCTACCATCTGAGTTAACGGCCCAACCTAGCCCGGGTGAAACATGCGGGCTAGCAAAATAGAGAACCATTTCTCCTAACAATTATACCAGATGGTGTCAAGAGTATTTTTGGGCCTTCCCGTTCCCTCCACACCAACACAGTTCCCCAATTCCTCTCAGGAAAATGAAGCTGTTTGTCAAACGATACATTTCGGCACGCTTTTTGAATTGATAACAGATGGTTATCAAAACAGATCTGGAGCGGTGTACAGGCTAAAGAAGTTGAAATGGTTTAGTGAAATGTTTATAGTTGAATTGTACGGGATAACCGCAAAGTATAGTGGCACCTGCAGGTTGCCATTACAGCTTAATTCACTTCCTAGAAGGGTGCGAGATGGCAGATGACGAACGTAAGGTACCTGGGCAGAAAGAACTCGAAAAAGAACTGAGCGATTACCTCTCCAAGAAATACGGAGCTCGGGTAAAAATTGTCTCTCCTTTGATGCTTCCAAAGGCCAGTGGTGAAAAAGGTGAAGAGAAACCATCAGACAGTGACGCTGTTGATAAGATCAAGTTTGAAATGAAGCCAGAAGAATTGGAAGCTTACTTGGAAGAATATGTAATCAAGCAAAATGAGGCGAAGGCAATCCTCGCCACCAAGGTTTGCACTCACTTCCATCGGATAAGACATGAGCGCAGGAGCATGAAGGGTCAGGATCCCACCGTGGTGGGTCGAATTAAGAATAATATTATCATGATAGGCCCTACAGGAGTGGGGAAGACTTACATAGTAAAGCTTATTGCCAGCAAGCTGGGTGTTCCTTTTGTCAAGGGTGATGCTACCAAATTTAGCGAGACTGGCTATGTGGGAGGCGATGTGGAAGACCTGGTCCGCGACCTGGTACACGAGGCTGATGACGACATAGAACTGGCTCAATACGGTATTATTTACATTGACGAGATTGATAAAATTGCTTCCAGCCATAACCTCATCGGTCCTGACGTTTCCAGAACTGGGGTGCAGCGGGCACTGCTGAAACCCATGGAAGAGACCGATGTCGACATGAAAGTCGCCCACGATCCCATCTCTCAAATCCAGGCGATTGAACAGTATCGCAAGACCGGCAAGAAAGAAAAGCGCACGATCAACACGAAAAACATTCTGTTTATTATGAGCGGCGCTTTCGGTGATCTGGTTGATATAGTGAAAAAACGGGTGAAAAAGCAGGGGATCGGTTTCGGCGCTGATCTCCCCACCAAGGACCAAGACGAGCAATACTTGAGGATGACCAAAGCAGAAGATCTTATTGCCTACGGCTTTGAAAGTGAATTCGTAGGCAGATTGCCGGTGGTAGCTGTCTTTGAGGAACTCACCGTCGACGATCTCTACGCGATTTTGAAAAACCCCAACAACCCGGTGATCAATGCCAAGAAAGCCGATTTTCGTGCCTATGGCATTGATATCCGCTTCGAAGATGATGCCCTCAGGTTACTAGCCGAACAGGCTCACGAGGAGCGCACTGGAGCGCGGGGGTTGGTCAGTGTGCTGGAAAGGGCACTGCTTCACTTTGAAAAGAAATTTCCTTCAACTGACATTCGTTTCTTTTTGGTTACACCCGCGGTGGTGGAAGACCCCAAAAGCTACCTCAAGAAGATCCTTGATAATCCAGAAGATCCAGAACTAGTAGCCCGTTACGAGAAGGTTTTTGAGGCAGAAAAGAATGCTACCAAAAAGGCTATCTTTGAAAAAGAAGCTCGCTACCGAGAGAATTATGCTACGGCCATTACTGAGGAGAGAATCGATCTCGTTGTTACCTGGCATCTGCTCTCGGGGATGGATTTGGATGGAATTTTTGAAGAGATTGTGTCTATGATTGGTGAAATAAAGGCCTATCAGTCCAACTTCTTGGACAAGAAGAAAATTCCCATTCGTTTCTCAGAGGATGCGGTGGACGAGATTTTGCACAGGGCGGTGAGCCAAGGGGAAAGCGTTACAGATATTTGTCAGCAGGTTTCTGCAGACTATGATTACGCTCTAAGATTAATCATGGACAAAACCGGTGAACAGGAGTTCGTCATTACCAGGGAAGCCATCGAGGATCCGGAGAGTTTCATCAATGACCTAATCCGTAGATCTTACGGCAGCGGTCACTTTGCCATCCCAGGTCCCAAAAAGAAGTAAGCATGGGACTACCTTTGCAATCTGGCAAAATCATTTCGTCAAACAGTTTCATCTTATACACAGGAAAATAAGATGATTGGTATATCTAAACTCTATTGTGGCACAGTCGAGCCTTCCGACGCCCTTCGCTACGGACGCCAGTCAAAACAACTGCCTTCACATCTTCTGCAGTTTTCCAGTGATAAAAAACCGGTGGTGGTTTGGAATGTGACCCGCCGCTGTAATCTCAAATGCGTGCACTGTTACGCCCACGCCACTGGAGAGGCTGCACAAGATGAGCTGAGCA
Source organism: Deltaproteobacteria bacterium (assembly GCA_022340905.1). Taxonomy (GTDB): domain Bacteria; phylum Desulfobacterota; class Syntrophobacteria; order BM002; family BM002; genus BM002. Next base: position 2,589 of record JAJDNB010000230.1, read on the forward strand.
CTGAGGAAGGCAAGGTTTTGTTGGATGACCTGGCACAATTTGGTTGTCCAGTTGTGCTCTTTTCCGGGGGTGAACCTCTGGTTCGGCAAGATCTGGTAGAGCTTGCCGATTACGCGGTAAAACTCGGTATGCGGGCGGTTATTTCAACAAACGGCACTTTGATTACCCGGTCCGTGGCCCAGGCCTTGAAAGATGTGGGCTTGTCGTATGTAGGTATCAGTCTTGACGGAATGAAAAAAGTCAATGATAAGTTCCGGGGAGTTAAAGGCTCTTTCGATCGCGCCATGGCCGGGATAAAACACTGCCAAGAGGCTGGTATAAAGGTCGGTCTGCGTTTTACCATAAATCGGATGAATGCCGACGAGATTCCCGCCATTTTTGATTTGCTGGAGGAACGTAATATTCCCCGAGTTTGCTTTTATCACCTGGTTTACGCGGGACGGGGAAGCGATTTGATCGAAGAGGATCTCAGCCGCGAAGAGACTCGCGAGGTGGTTGACTTGATTATCGATCGAACCAGGGACCTGCACGAGCGTGGTATAGCAAAAGAGGTGTTGACAGTAGACAACCACGCTGATGGGCCTTACGTATATCTGCGCCTCCTCAGAGAGGGTTCGGAGCGAGCCCAAGAAGTGCTCGAGCTGTTGAAGATGAACGAGGGAAACAGCTCCGGAAGAGGTATTGGTTGTGTGAGCTGGGATGGCGAGGTGCACGCTGACCAGTTCTGGCGACACCACTCTTTTGGGAATGTGCGCGAACGCCCATTTAGCGCGATATGGACCGACATGTCCGACCCGCTCATGGCTCGCCTCAAGAATAAAAAGGAATACGTGACAGGCCGTTGTGCGTCCTGTAACTGGTTGGATGTGTGCGCGGGCAATTTTCGTGTTCGTGCCGAGGCCGCTGAAGGCGACCTGTGGGCCCCGGATCCGGCCTGTTACCTCACAGATGAAGAAATCGCACAAACGATTTGAAAACTCGAGAATTCGAGAATTAGGTAATTAGGAAATTAGAAATTTAAGGCTTTCTTATAGTAACCCGTCAGCTAATCACTTCTCCATATTTTCTTTATTAAGTTTTTTTTGTGATAATTAATCGCACCCGGTGAGTGCCCACAAACCGTATTTTGTGTTAGAGTTTTAGGCACTTTTGACATTTTGGTGCATTTTAGACATTTATTAAGGAGTACCTATGTTTTTTCCCGAGCACAGACCGCGGAGGTTGCGACGCAACGAGATGCTGCGTCGTATGGTGCGTGAGACCCATCTGTCAGTAAATGATTTCATCTATCCTTTGTTCGCTGTACCCGGCAAGGGAGTACGCGATCCTGTGGGTTCCATGCCAGGAGTCTTCCATCTGTCTGTTGACCAACTGGTGCAGGAAGCTGAGGAGGTCAAGACGCTGGGCATACCAGCGATTCTGCTTTTTGGGATTCCAGAAAATAAAGATGAAGTGGGTTCAGAGGCATATGGCGATGACGGGATTGTGCAGCGGGCTTTGCGGGCGTTGAAGAAGAATGTGAGCGATCTTCTGCTGATCACCGATGTCTGCATGTGCGAATACACCAGCCATGGACACTGCGGCGTGATTAAGGAAGGAGACGTGGACAATGACGCTACCCTGGATCTTTTGGCACGCACTGCTCTTTCTCACGCCGAGGCTGGAGCAGACATGGTGGCGCCGTCAGATATGATGGACGGTCGAGTGGCAGCCATACGAAATGTGCTGGATGAAAATGGGTTTTCCCACATTCCCATTATGTCGTATGCGGCAAAATATAGTTCGAGCTTCTACGGTCCATTTCGTGATGCCGCTGATTCTGCGCCGCAATTCGGAGACAGACGTTCCTATCAGATGGATCCGGCCAACAGCAGAGAGGCAATTCGGGAAATCAGTCTGGATGTGGAGGAGGGCGCCGACATTATCATGGTTAAACCAGCGCTCGCTTATCTGGACGTGCTTCGATGGGCCAGGCGGGAGTTTGATCTTCCTCTGGCAGCTTACAATGTCAGCGGCGAGTACTCCATGATTAAGGCGGCAGCAGAAAAGGGTTGGCTGGATGGGAATCGGGTGATGATGGAAGTGCTGACCTCGATTAAACGGGCAGGAGCGGATATAATAATTACCTATTTTGCCAAAGATGCAGCGAAACAACTCGAAAGCTGAGCTTTCAACTCCCTCGCAGAGCGCATAGCGCTAAGCGCAGAGCGAATTTTTTAATCTACTGTAAGCACAGCAGCTCAACTGAACGGCCACATTTGAAGAGCGGAACTTTGAGGTCACGCTTGACCATTTTTTGACGCTATGCGCTATGTTCTCTGCGCTATGCGATCTCTGTGAGAGATAAAATAAAGGATAAAGAAGAATGACTGGTCATCCACACGAACATGGGAAACATGGGGAGAAAGCAGGGGAGGGGTCAGTGCCCAGGCTAATTGCCTGGGAGGTTACCCGTACCTGTAACCTCAGCTGCATACACTGTCGTGCAGCCTCTGTTGATAAGCCTTATCCCAACGAGTTTACCACCGAGGAGTGTTTCAAACTTCTTGACGATGTGGTGACCTTTGCCAGCCCGATTATCATTCTCACCGGAGGTGAGCCTCTCCTGCGACCCGACATCTTTGAGATTGCCTCCTATGGCAGCAGTAAAGGACTCCGCATGGTGATGGCCACCAACGGACTCCTCATCGACCGTGAGAGTTGCCAGCGGATGAAGGAAGCAGCCATCCAAAGAGTGAGCATTAGCCTGGACGGGTCCACTGCCGAAAGCCATGATCAGTTTCGCCAAGTTAAGGGGGCTTTTGCTGGGTCTTTGCGGGGCATCGATCTACTGAAAAAAGCCTCAATTGAATTCCAGATCAACACCACCATAACTAGGGAAAACCTGCATGAGCTGCCAGCGGTACAAGAGCTCGCGGTTAAGCTCGGCGCGGCGGCGCACCACATATTTCTTTTAGTGCCCACTGGACGTGGAAAAGATTTCAAAGACCAGGAAATAGCAGCGGCTGACTATGAGAAGACCCTCCATTGGTTTTACGACCAGCGCGAAAAAGTGGATCTCCAGCTGAAAGCCACCTGTGCGCCCCACTACTACCGTATCATGAGGGAACGGGCAAAAGAGGAAGGGAAGAAGGTCACAGTTAAGACTCACGGCATGGATGCAGTTAGCCGCGGTTGTTTGGGCGGAACTGCCTTCCTCTTCATTTCACATGTAGGACAAGTCCAGCCTTGTGGCTATCTGGAGGTGGACTGCGGTAATGTGCGAGAGTTACCGCTGGAGGAGATTTGGCGCAATTCAGAGGTACTGAAACACCTCCGCGACTTCGAGAAATACAAAGGTAAATGTGGGGTCTGTGAATACCGGCGGGTTTGCGGCGGCTGCCGGGCTAGAGCATTTGAATCCACCGGGGACTACCTGGCGGAGGAACCTCTTTGTACCTATGTGCCTCGCGCAGCTTGCCGCTAAAGCGCATGGAGCATAGAGCATATCGCTGGCACCTGACAGCGGGCAGCAAGACGACTCGGGGACGGGGAGACACGGAGACGCGGAGAAAAAAAGACTCCAGAGATCAGAAGTCGGAGGACAGATGACAGACGGCAGCAGGCAGCGTCGTTATCCGTTATTCGTTATACGGGTGATCTATCCCTATGAGCTGCCGTGAAGGCTTCTACGACTTCTACGAATTTTACGACGCTGTTTTGAAAATTGGAGAATTGCGATTTGGAATTTGTTTGGGATTTGGTGCCTGAGATTTAGGATTTCTGATTGCGGATTTTGGATTTGACTCTAAACGGGGAAGGGGAATGAGTGCAGAATAAGCTGAAAGATGAAAACAAAACCAATGCGCTATTGGACGAATTGGATCGTATAATCCTTAATGAAATCCAGTCTAATCTTCCCATCGCACCAAGACCCTACCAGGTGTTGGCAGAGAAACTTAAGTGTTCAGAGGAGGAGATCATACGCCGTGTTCAGAAGATGAAAGATCGGGAGGTCATTAGGAGAATCGGCGCTAACTGTAATTCGAGAAAACTGGGCTACACCTCCACCCTGTGCGCAGCAAAGGTTCCCCTTGACCTGATGGAACGATTTATCGAGGTGGTGAACAGCTATACCGGCGTAACCCACAACTATCGCCGTGAGCACGAATACAACATTTGGTTCACCTTAATTGCTCCTTCTACGGAAGCCATCAAGCGAATTTTAGGCGAGATAACTCAACGGACTGGAGTGGAAGAGGTTATAAGTCTCCCTGCGGAGCGTCTCTTCAAGATCCAGGTCGATTTTGAGGTCTAGCATAGAGCGTAGGGCAGGGGGCATAGAGGGAGCTTGCAGCAGGCAGCTGACAGCTGGCAGCAAGTAGAACTTAGAGGTCAGATATCAGAGGTCTGAGGTCAGGTATAAGCTGATCTCTGATCTCCGACTTCCGACCTTTGCGATAGACGGTTTCTACGGTTTGAACGACTTCAACGACATGAACGGTTTTTAAACATCTTAGGCATCTTAGACATTTGGTTGGGTGACCAAGGAAAATCTGTGATGGATGGCTTATTTGCCATTTGAGCCGGCGCCATCAAATTCGGCGCGATAAACTACAACGTCATTTTGCCTACCCTTTAATGACACAGGCGGGAGGGGATGGAGTCCAAACAACCCTTCAATCGAGTCCGTGGAATCCTCTAGTTCATTTACTGTAGTATCGCTGACCAGAATCTCTCCGGGGCCCGCCAGATCCTGCAACCGTTTTGCCAAGTTTACTGCATCGCCGATGTAGGTATAAGCCATCCGTTCATCTGTGCCTATGCTGCAGGCCGTGGCTGTACCGGTGCACACTCCTATGTGGATGCTAATCTCAGGCAGTTCGAAACGGCGCAGTTCGCGGCGAATCTTGTCCATTTTGCCTTGAATTTCCACTGCCGCGCCCAGTGCATTGCAGGCGGATTCGTTGGAGTGGTCAGAGCATCCAAAAATCATCATAATCCCGTCGCCCATGAATTTGTCAAGAATTCCACCGTACCGGTTCATTACGCTTTCCAGGGCAGCGTAGAAAGTGTTGACAATAAAGACCAGGCTCTTCTGATCAAGTTTTTCCGAAAGCCCGGTAAAGTCACTAATGTCCGCAAAAAGAACGGAGACCTTCTGGGTTTGCGCCGCTCTTGCCGGCATTTCGCCGCTGGACATGATGCGTTCCACTACGTGTTTAGAGACGAACCTTGACAGCATCGTGCGTCTGCGTTCTTCACCCATGAGGTTGTTTTTCAGGTCATTAATGTATTTCTTATAGGCAAGAAGCTGATGGCGGCGCTGCTCAGCTCTGGAGAGGGTTTCTTCAAAGGTGCTAAGGTCAAATGGCTTCCTGAGAAAGTCACAAACGCTTAATTTTAAGGCGTCGATGGCATTTCCCAAGGTGCCGTAGGCTGAGATGATTATGGGGACGACATCCTCGCATCGTTTTCTGACTTCGGCGATTAGAGTAATTCCGTCCATGCCGGGAAGTCTCAGGTCCGAGATGACCAGGTCTACCTGATCATCACCAAGTGCTTCCAGACCTTTTTCGGCAGAATGCGCGGCTATAACCTCGTAGCCACGATGCTTGAGCAGGTTGCTCAGGGTAAAAAGCATGGATTTCTCGTCTTCAACCAATAACACCCTCATCAAGGCGATCCTCCAGCTATTATGTCATTACTGAGTGTAAATGAGAACATCTTTTGACCGCGCTCGGAGCATGTAAAAGCACAACCCGTGCCAATTGACGAGGACCAAAAATAATTCAATTATGTTTTGGAAATCACTTATTTTATTGAAGGTAGTGGGGGTGACCTCTATGGTTTGGTCTCCACTGGAATATGCAGCACTAAATGGGTGCCAGATTCGCATAAGTTCCGGTGGCGAAACAAAAAAAATAAAGGTGTTGGATAGTGAGCCAAATCCATCATTGGCGAAATCGCCAAACGCCCGCTGCACGCCGATTTACACGATTCTGAAGATTTTTTT
>JAJDNB010000241.1 GCA_022340905.1 Deltaproteobacteria bacterium
TTGGCTTATGGGATTGGCCCCAGCCTCTGCAATGTGATACCCGGAGATGGACACTGAATAGAAATTGGACACCTTGTTTTCTATAAAAAACTCCTGAATATCACCCATCATTTTTAAACTGAAGTCGATAGAAAAGATGCAGGTGTTTTGTCCCTGGTCTTCCTTCAAAATATCTGCTTGAACGGTGCCTCGCACGGTTTGGAACACATGGGCCTTAAACCTCTGGTATTCATCTTCATCAGGATCCCTACCGTGTTCCGCTCTGAACTTGTCCACCTGCTGGTCGATTGCGGTGTTCAAAAACATTGCCAGAATGATAGGTGCCGGCCCGTTTATGGTCATAGAAACCGAGGTGTTGGGCCCGCAAAGGTCAAAACCATCGTAGAGGACCTTCATGTCATCCAAGGTACATACACTGACCCCCGAGGTACCCACCTTGCCATATATGTCAGGCCTCTCGTCAGGATCATATCCATATAAGGTGACCGAATCGAAGGCAGTGGAAAGCCTTTTGGCCTTGTGATGTTCCGAAAGCAATTTAAAACGGCGGTTGGTTCTCGCTGGATCTCCCTCGCCGGCAAACATCCGAGTTGGTTCTTCATCGGTCCTCTTGAAAGGGAAGACTCCGGCGGTATAAGGAAACCGGCCGGGCACATTTTCCTCCCTCAGCCAGCAATATATTTCTCCTGGATCCTTGAATCCTGGCAACAAAACCCTGGGGATCTTCTGTCTGGACAAAGACTCGGTAAAGAGGGGAACTCGGTATTCCCGGTCTCGCACCTTGTAGAGGAATTCATCCCCGCTGTAGGCCTCTTTTATTCTCGGCCACTCTTCAAGGAGGTTACGAGTCTCCTCGTCCAGTACTTCCTCTGCCTTGGCTAGTTCCTCTTTCAACCTGGCTGGGATGACCTCAGTATCCTTTATCCCATCGACCTTCGCCAATGCTTCAGCCGCGTGCTCAAGATGCCATTTGTGTCGCACTCTCTCAGCCTGTTCAGCCGTGCGTCCATGGTAGGCCCGAACCGTCTCGGCAATCTCGGCCAAGTATCTAGTGCGCTCTGGGGGTACGATAATCGTCTTGGAAGTAGATAGGTGGTTCTGTGGACGTGGAAGTTTTGATTCAAAGGTAATCCCGGTCTTTTGAGCAATCACATCCAGGAGAGCCTGGTAGAGTGCTGTTACCCCGTCATCGTTGAACTTGGAGGCGATAGTGCCGAATACTGGCATTTCTTCCGGCTTTCGGTCCCATTCTTCACGGTAACGCTTCACCTGCCTTCGCACTTCGCGAACAGCGTCGTCGCCACCCCGCTTCTCATATTTGTTGACCACAATCAAATCGGCAAAATCAAGCATGTCAATCTTTTCCAACTGAGAGGGAGCACCGAACTCGGGCGTCATCACATAAATTGACAAATCCACCAAATCGACCACTTCTGTAGCTCCCTGGCCAATGCCTGCAGTTTCAGCAATCACCAGGTCGAAGCCTGCGGCCTTGAGCACCTCTATGGCATCTTCCAAGGCCTCTGACAATTCGGTTTTGGACTTGCGGGTTGCCAGGGAACGCATGTAAACACGGTCGGTGCCGATGGAATTCATCCTTATGCGATCTCCCAGGAGGGCGCCGCCTGTCCTGCGGCGAGAGGGATCGGTACTCAGAATACCAATATTTATATTCTTGAAATCGTGCAAGAATCGCAGAATCAATTCGTCCGTCAAAGATGATTTCCCCGCCCCACCTGTGCCGGTGATCCCTACCACTGGCGTTATTCGCTCCTCCAGCCTTTCCCTAATCAGAGACCTGAGCCCGTCCACATGACCGTCACCCGCTATTTTGCCCATTTCCATGGCGCTTATTAGCTTCGCCACCATAGGTTTGTTTCTTGAGCTCAACTGTTCAATTTCGAGGTCTGCTTCAACCTCCACCGTGGCAAAATCGATTCGCTTGATAAGATCGTTGATCATGCCTTGCAGACCAAGGACTACCCCGTCTTCTGGAGAGTAAATCCTCTCCACCCCGTAGGCCTCCAGTTCCCTGACTTCATCGGTCAAAATAACGCCGCCGCCACCGCCAAAAACCTTTATGTGAGGTGCCCCTCTTTCCTTGAGCAGATCAACCATATATTTAAAGAACTCGAGATGTCCTCCTTGGTAGGAGGAGACAGCAATTCCCTGTGCGTCTTCCTCTATTGCGGCATCGACAATTTCAGTAACCGAGCGATTGTGCCCCAGGTGGATCACCTCCACCCCGCTGGCCTGGAGAATACGCCTCATGATATTTATCGCCGCATCATGACCATCGAAGAGAGATGTGGCGGTCACCACCCGAATGGCACATTTGGGTTTGTACGGCCTAGTTTTATCAGCATCGTCCGTCATCTTACTCTCCTAAAACTCCCCTTCACTTCGCGCCTGTCCAAACAGTTCCCCGCAAATCAGGGCTGTCTGTATGCTTATATACTCCTCGATGTTGTATTGGCGTCTGAGAAACCACCGTCTGAACGTCCACATGTGCCCCAAAACCGTAATATTGTGGGCCAATAAATCCAAAACCCTCTCCTCCAGCCCAGGCAACTCCCCGGCAGCCACCAACCTTTCCAGCACTCCTTTGAAGATGCCGGTAAACCTCACCTCGTTCTCCAAAACCTTCTTGCGCCAGCGGCTCGGCAGAGATTGGGTTTCCTGGTAAACAAGCAGAATATGATCACTCATCCTGTCGCACACCAAGAAGTACTCTCTAATTACCTCTGCAATGGTTTCCCGGCCCCCTTTTGTTCTGGCTAGGGCTTCGCTGATCTGACGTTCCGCTTCAGCATGAATTACGTCGCAAACCAGGTAGAGCACGTCTTCTTTCGTAGACACGTACTCATAGACTGAACCAATAGACAACCCTGCCCTCTGAGCTATCTCCCGAGTGGTGGTTTTGTGGAACCCCTTCTTGATAAAAAGCTCCACTGCGGCGTCCACTATCTGTCGCCGTCGCCGCTTCACCAATTCCAGGTCCTTTACCTGGGTGGGAATATCCTTTATCAGAGAGAGATCTCTTTCCATAACCCCGGTTCGATGTGTCTGCTAAAGTATGACCAATTGACCAGCCGCAAACTCATATGTCCCTTTACCCTCTTGGTCACTAAGTCACGCGGCTTGCGCCGCCGTGTCTAGTCACCTGCCTTCGGCGTCATTCATCGTCACCCATCGTAGAAACCTAGTAACAACAAATGACAGCGCAGCCTAATGACTGCTGGCGCTATGCGCATACTGAACGAGCGCTCAGTCAGTTTCTATTTCTAGCACGGACTCCCGGGTATGTCAAGCTGATTATCAGTGGAAGGTTTGGAGTAGAAGTAAGGTTTCAGGTGTCAGGAAGGAGAAACACAAAAGTAGATAGGAACGCGAACCGCAGAATGTCGAACAAGGAATTTCGAATATCGAAGTAATCATTACCTACTTCTGCGGTTCCTTGTTCTGCGGTTCGATATTCGATATTCAAGAGGGAGAAGGGGTCACACCAATATTTTCTACTCCCTTTCATCTACCAGCCCCAACCTTCTAGCCTTTTCGTATGTCACGCGCGCTAGGCGGATCGAGCCCCCATCCACCATCTTTCCATCCAATGCCACGGCTCCCTCCCCGGTTGCTTCAGCTTTCTCATAAGCTTGCAAAATTCGTCGCGCCAGGTTGACATCCTCGTCGCTCGGAGTAAATGTTGCGTTGATAGTTTCAAGTTGGCTGGGATGGATAGCCCATTTGCCATCATAGCCCAGGGAAGCGGCGATTTGACAGGATTTATTAAGACCTGTCAGATCTTTGAAGTCCCCAAAGGGTGCGTCAATGGCCGCCAGTCGCGCTGCCTTGGCCGCCATTGCCATTCGACTCAAGGGAAAATGCCAGCGGTGTCCTGGATATTGTTCCTCCGCATCCCCATGCCCGCTTACGGAGCCGCTGGGCATGGTAAGAGAGGCACCGTAGTCAGCTATACCGAAAACCAGCGCTTCCAGGCGAGAGCTGGCAAAGGCTATCTCTTTAACGTTCAACATTCCCAAAGCCGTCTCTATGGATGCTTCAAGAGCAATTCTCTTTTCCAGCCCTATCCTCAGTTCAATTTGAGTCAGCAGCACATCGACAAATTGCACGTCAGCAGCCTTTTCCACTTTGGGAATGACCACGGCATCAATGTTTGCTCCCGCCTGCTCAATAACGTCAATGATATCTCTGTAAGCAAAAGGAGTATCCAGAGCATTGATTCTGTAGGCTCGAACTCGATCCCCCCAGTCATAATCCCTAAAAGACTGGATGATTCTTGTCCGTGCCGCTTCCTTTTCCTCCGGGGCAACCCCATCTTCCAAATCAAGCATAATCTCGTCCGCAGGTAGTTCTCCTGCCTTGCTCATCATTTTCTCGCTGCTACCCGGTACAGAAAGTACCGACCGTCTTAAGCGTATCATTGGTGCGCTCCCTTTTTTTGGCAGTGATTTTGCATGGATGAATCATTCACTCCCCCATGGGCAAGATAACAAGTCTTACACATTTGCATAGGTGCTGCCTCACTATATTATGAAATTGCCAGAGAGTTGGCAGCAAAAATCTGGATTATTCTGCGCTGGCGTGTGTGGGGAGAGTATAGTAGTTGACTCTCACTGGATCTTTGTCATACTTAATAATCGCAATAGTATACAGCTCATATCCTGGTAACGGCTAGCGTCTGCAAGATCGCTTGCCGCGAGTGGACTAGCTTTGAGCCTTACAAGAACTGAAAAGGAGTAAAGAGATGGCTGGCAAAACCTTTGTCTATTCTTTTGAGAAGGGTGACGGGAAGAACAAAAAACTACTAGGAGGCAAGGGCGCCAATCTGTGCGAAATGACGCAGATCGGCATGCCCGTTCCCCCCGGGTTTGTCATCACCACTGAGGCATGCATCGAATACCTTGAATCGGGTAACAAAATGCCCAAGGGTCTTATGGCACAAGTTAAATCACACCTGAGTGAGGTGGAGAAAAAAGCCGGCAAGGGCTTCGGTGACCCGAAAAATCCCCTCCTCGTATCAGTCCGCTCCGGCGGAGCTCTTTCCATGCCGGGTATGATGGACACCATTCTCAACCTCGGTCTCAATGACGAAACCGTTGCCGGGTTTATCAAGCTCACCAAGGACAAAAGATTCGTTTACGATGCCTATCGCCGCCTCCTCTCCCTCTTCGCCAAGATTGCTCTCGATGTGGATGAGGAGATATTTGATCATATCTTGGAAGAAGAGAAGAAAAAGAAAAAAGCAAGATTCGATACGGACCTCAACGCCGACTCATGGAAGAGTGTTTGCGATGAGTACCTCAAGGTCATAAAAAAAGAGACCAAAAAGCCTTTTCCTCAAGATCCCATGACTCAGCTCCAGATGGCGGTGGAAGCGGTGTTTCGCTCGTGGAATGTGAAGCGGGCGATAGATTATCGGCGACAGTTCAATATCACCAAAGACATGGCCTACGGAACCGCAGTCAACATTTGTACCATGGTCTTTGGCAACATGGGTGATGACTCCGCCACCGGCGTGGGATTTACTCGCGATCCGGGTACGGGCGATAACAGGCTTTACGGCGAGTATCTCATCAATGCCCAGGGAGAGGACGTGGTTGCCGGGATCCGCACTCCCAAGCAGATCAAGGAATTGCGCAAAGACATGCCCAAGGCCTACCGCGAACTGCTCAAATTACGCCAGACTCTGGAGAACCACTATCGCGAGATTCAAGACTTTGAATTCACCATTGAAAAGCGCAAACTGTGGTGCCTTCAGACCCGCAACGG
>JAJDNB010000049.1 GCA_022340905.1 Deltaproteobacteria bacterium
CCCCCCACCTACCTCAGCCAATTGACTCCCCCTGGATAAATAGGTAAATTGCCGACCCAAGGAGACCCTCCGAGAACGACAAAGAAGAAATCAAGATGCAAGACTGATCGATTGTTTGCAGTTTTCTGACAAGGGGTACATTCTTATAAATAACCCAGATATGAGGAAAGATTTCGGTTTTGAATCGATGGGGGTGGCAAAAAGGGCAGTAAAGGATCTCGAGTCTTTGCGCAACAACCTGGCCCACGCCCAGGACATCTTAACGGATAACTGGGATGCTATAGGTGTTATGGCCACACGGGTGAACAAAATAATGACGAGGATTTAGAAGTGATTGATGAGACCATTTGAAGCAATTGAAGACGAGTTGCGCCGAAGGGAGCCAGGCTGGTGGGAAAGAGTCGTCGAGGCTATCCCTGAACTTGCCGAGCTCGCCTCTACGCCCCAGCCGTTTCAGTACCACGCCGAGGGCGATGTGGCCAGCCATACCAAATTGGCCGTGGAAGCGTGCCCTCCTGACTGCGCTCCGGACCTTCTCTGGGCTTCCCTTCTCCATGATGTGGGCAAGCCCTTAACAACAAAAGACGACGGTGAGAAAATAACGGCCCATGGTCACCATGCAGTGGGAGCCGAGATAGCGGAAGGGATACTGGCAAGACTCCACGTCAATCCCGAGCGAAGGGAACTCATTGTGTGGGCGATCAGTCACCACACCTTCCATCTCTCCTGGAATTTGACCGCCCCGGAGCAAGCTAGCCGGAGGCACAAACGGTTTGCTGCCGACCGCCGATTTCCTTTCCTCCTCGAGCTTCTCAGGGTGGACTCCATTGCCTCACGGGGACATCCCCGGGGAATGGAGGCTTATGAGCTTTATAGTAAACTGCGTGAGATGGTGGTGGGGGAGGGGCTAGTCAAGGCGGTTGAGAAGGGATAAAATACAGTCATATTCTCATGGAGTGGTCTATCGATAAGGAGATAACATCATGTCCGATGTTGCCTTAGTAAAAGGTGATGAGCGGCGAGAGAATATTCTCCAAGCTCTTGAACTCATAGAAGATCAGATTCGTTTCGGGGAACGCATTGTGGTCAAACCCAACATGGTGTCGGTAACAAAACCCCTTTCCGGGACCCATGCCAAGGCCCTCGATACCGTGTTGGAATTTATCCGCCAGCGTACAGACAAAGAGATTGTGGTGGCAGAGGGCTCCGCCTACGCCGATTCAATGATAGGATTTGAGACATATGGGCTGGCTGAGGTAGCCAAGCGTTACGGGGTGAAGTTGGTAGACCTAAATCAAGACCAGTGGGTTGAGGTTAAGGCGGTAGACAGGGACTTACGGCCCATAACCTTGCGCTTTTCCCGAACCGTGGCGGAGAGCGATTGCCGCATTTCCCTGACGCCCATGAAGACCCACGATGCGGTAATTATTACCTTGTCGTTGAAAAACTTGGTCATGGGAAGCCTGATTAGCCAGGGTATTGCAAATCTCGATAAACTGTCACACAGGTTGAGCCACTGGATCCGGCCCAAGGATGCCCTCTACCCCCGGGGCATGGGCTGGGTAGTAAAACATATTCTTCGGAGCGACAAGGTGACCATGCATCAGACCTACCCCACCTTGAATTACAATCTTTTCCTCATCGCCAAAGCGTATCCCGTTCATCTGGCGATCCTGGATGGTTTCACCGCCATGGAGGGGGCGGGGCCAACGCAGGGAAAACAGGTGGACCTTCGTATTGCCGTAGCCTCCACTGATTTCATAGCCGCTGACAGCATTGGTGCGCGCATCATGGGCTTCGATCCCATGGAAGTGGGCTATCTTCACCATGCCATATCAGCTGGCTTGGGGGAGGGGGCCCTGGAGAGGATACGGATTCTGGGTGAGAGGTTAGAAGATTGCATTCGCCCCTTCGAGCCGCACCCCAATTACCTGCGCCAACGGCGATGGAAGCGAACCGAGGTGGAGGAACTGCGCGGTTCGCTGGCGGCATAGCCCGGAAGGGGGCCCATCTTCATGGTTTCGCCACATCAATTCATCAAACATCCGGGCTAGTGGTGACTCAATGGATTTCACCTGTGAGAGATGTGGGAAATGCTGCAAGGAGATAGGGATTCCTTGGTCGGACTTGGATGTTCATCTCGTTGCTGCACACCTGAACATGGACTTACATCACTTTCTAGGTTTATACGGTTTCCAGGAAAACGAATATTCCGGGAACATCGAACCTGCGGAATTCGGCGTAACACCCTGTCCGTTCCTCAAATACGACAGAGAGAAAGCTATTTGTACAATTTATCCCGTTCGGCCCAAGGTTTGCCAGGGATATCCTGGCCTGGATATCCTTTGTAGAGGAGGGCGAAAAAGGGGCTAGTGGAATTGCAGGGAGATTCACCTATGCAGCTGTATCTGGGACGGTCGGCCGTGGCCCTAATCACCTGTCTATTCCTCGTTTCTTGCGCCAGCAGCAAGGTGACCAGCACCTGGACAGATCCGAAATACCGGGGCTCGCAGTACTCCAATCTTTTGGTTATCGGGGCAGCGGAAAAGGAGAACATAAGACGCTCCTTTGAAAAGAAATTCGTAGAAAAGCTTGAGGCAGCAGGGGTTAAGGCAGTGGGGAGTTCGTCGGTAATGTCGAAGGATGAGAAGATAGATAAAGAGACCATCCTGGCCGTGGTTGAAAAAACAGGAGCCGACGGTGTCCTCTTGACCCATCTGGTATCTGTCAAGGACAAAGAAGTGCCCAGTCCATCAGGAACCTACCAGTCAGGGGCCAATTATCCCTATGGCCTTACCCCTGAAATCTTCTCCGCCCCCGGCTCTGGGTCTGATAGCCAGTATTACTCCACCCGGGTAAAGGTTCGATTGGAAACCAACCTTTACGATGTCAAGACGGAGCAAAAGGTTTGGTCCGCCAGATCCACAACCCTGAACCCCAAGTCAGATACCGCCCTGATTGACTCGGTCATAGAGGTCCTCGTAAAGGACCTCAAGAAGAACAGGCTGATTCCTTAAAATCATTCTGCTTTCGAGGAGGTTAGGCAATATGCTGAAAGGAATCGTCGGCCTCCTGCAGCCACACAAGGAGACTATTTGTAAGGAGGTGGAAGCCGACTATGGAGCTCTTTACCAGCAAGAAATCAAAGGAATTCTGGGGCCTCATAGCTGCTGCAGGGGTCTGTTACGGGCTTTCACTCCTCTTTAAAGCAGGAGACCTACAGAATATTTTAGTTGTTGTTTCAGCCATACTTTTCATCATCGCCATTTATAGGCTGAAGAGGAATTAATAAGAGAGCTCAGAATTTGACCTTGGGTGCTGCCGCCGCCCCTTTCTCTGCTTCGAAGAGTTCCATGCGCGAAAAGCCCAGCACGGATGCCATGAGACTGGTGGGAAATCTCCGGATCGCCACGTTGTAATCCTGCACGGCAAGATTGTAACGGCGGCGCTCAACACTGATCCTATTTTCAGTCCCCTCCAGCTGGTCCTGGAGCCGGAGGAAGTTCTGATTTGATTTGAGCTCAGGATACCTCTCCACGACCAAAAGTAACCGCGCCAGGGCGCCGTCCAGTCCTTTGGCCGCCTCCTGGGCCTGAGCTATGTTGCCTGCGCTTCGCGCCTCTCCCCACTGGCTCCTCAGGCGGGTCACTTCAGTGAGGACCTCACGCTCCTGTTTAGCGAAACCCTTCACTGTTTCCACCAGATTGGGAATCAGATCAAAACGTCGTTGATACTGATTTTCCACCTGGGACCAGGCGGTTTTGGCAACTTCTTGTTTGCTCACCAGGCTATTGTAAGTACCGATACCCATGAGCAGCCCGATGAGTATTGCACCTCCAACAATAGCCCAGGGGAACCACTTTTTCATTGTCGTCCTCCAGTTGAGTAAGTACTAAATGACACCCCAATTTTACCTTACTATCACTACTGCGCAAAAACGTCAGAATCCATGAGCAATGCCAGTCTGCGGATTTCTTTCAAATACCTGCCGAATAGATCTTCTATTTGTGCAGGGGAAGATTTTTGTGTTCCAGCTTCAATTTGGAGCAATGATGCAAAAAGCTCCCCGTCCAGATTTAATTCTGTACTAAGGGTGGAGACCGTCTCACTTTTGGTTTCCGGAGTTTCTTTGCCCAAGAGGTAGAGCAGTCCCTTGAAAACAAAGATGAAAGTTGGCAGCGAGGCAGAGATCAACTCGTTGAGGACCTTGTGTTTTCCCCTCGTTTCTACGTATCTCTGTCGGAGAAGCAGGAGCTTTCCTTTCAATTCCCTTTCGCACTGCAACCGAACAAAGTCTTTCTTGAAGGAAATACCCTCGAGAACGTCCTCACCGACTATCACTTGGTAGTTTCTCTTTATATTGAGGAATTCAATGGGAAAGGTGTCTAAGGAAGATGCCATATAGTCCTTGGTGAGGAAAAGAGGGGTGCTGACCTGTTTCTTTCGCCACTTGGCCACGAGTTCATGGGCGAGATCAAGCCTTTCTATGCCAGCCTCAGAAAGGACAATGAGAAAGTTGAGATCAGATTTCTTGGGATCATATTCTCTTGTAACACTGCTACCGTAAAGGATCACCGAAACGAGATCCTCACCGAAACCTTTGCGGTAGTCAGCAGCCACCAACTTCGCCTTATTCAATACTTCGTCTGGCATTCCCCATGTCCCTCTTCGCAACTCCTACCATCCGCCGCTGGCGCCGCCACCGCCAAAGCCACCGCCACCACCGCTGAATCCTCCGCCGAAGCCACCGGAGAAGCCGCCACCGCCGCCACCCCACCAAAAGGGACCACCAATGAACCAGCCCCCACCTCTTTTGGAGTAATATCGTCGTCGGCGAAAACTGTTGCTCAACACAGACAAGAATATAAGAAAAATAACCAGAGGCCAAAAAAAGAAGATCAAACTGCGGCCTCGACTCCCTCTCTTGCTGGATCCGGCGGCACGGTATTCTCCTCTGGTGGCAGCCATGATGGCAGTGACACCGGCTTCTATTCCCTCAAAGAACCTTCCTTGACGGAACCTGGGGGCAATTACCTGACGAATGATGTCTCCGGCTAGACTGTCAGGAAGGACGCCTTCCAACCCGTAGCCCACCTCGATTCTCATTTTCCGGTCCATCATGACGACGACAAGGATAACCCCATTGTCGCGGCCCTTCTGGCCGATCTGCCATTTCTCTGCCAGCCGTATGGAGTAGTCTTCGAGATTATCCCCCCCGAGAGTGGGAATGAGCACAACAGCTATCTGATTAGTTGTCTGGTTTTCAAAATCGGCCAGGGTCCTGTTCAACGCCTCGATCTGAGCGCTCGTGAGAGTGGAGGTATAATCAGAGACCCGACCTTTGGGCTTTGGGGGGACTTCCAGGGCTTGGGCCGAGATGGCAACGGCTAGAATCAACAGGATTACTGCAGCGTAGAGCTTCTTCCTCTGACAAAAAGCATACACAGCCACCAATTTGCGCCAGTGTGTCATAGGGTTAGATTCTGCCACAGAACTGTTTTAAAAGCCAGTTGGTGTCGACACTAATTCTAGCCCGGATGTTTCATGAATCACCTGCTGCGATCGCGGATATGGACGTCCTTCCGGACGTCCTCGGGTGATGTACCCTGCGACGTACCATCCAGGTACGCCTCGGGTCCAACACCCTGTGGTCGCCCGGTGGCCCGCCCGCCTCGCCTGAGCGAGTAGGCTCGCGATGGCGGGCAGGCACTCCCATCTTCACGGTCTCGCGACAGCAATTCATGAAACATCCGGGCTAGCAAGCTACTGAAAGAAAATGTAAGATTGTTATGCTGAGCCTCAGCAACCAAACAGCAATAGCGTAAGCTATTGATTTCGGGCAGGCTGAGAATCTTCAGAGGTTGTCACGCCGCAGTCAGCAGGTGATTTTACCGATAGTCTACATGAAGAGGGTCTCGCCGTGATTGAGATGAATGAGTTGGTGAGCAAGGCCCTCTTTTTCCATCTCCCTCTTGATATCGCGCGGTGGGAAGTGGACCGGTTCGTCACCCAAGCGGAAAGTCCCCCAATGAACGATCATTAAGCGGGCGGCACCAAGTTCTTTGAAAGCTCGAACCGTCTCCCTGGGATTTATGTGACTTCCTGCCATGAACCAGCGAGGCTCGTAGGCACCGAGATTAATTATCGCCAGGTCGATGGAATATTCCTCACCGATTTCCCGGAAGCGCTCGAAATAGGCCGTATCCGCAGACAGGTAGATAGTAGGACCTGAAGCGGTCTTCAATACATACGATCCCCACAAAGAGGTGTTAGGCCCCTCGATAGGGTTGCGCATTGTCCAGTGGTCGCAAGGAAGCAGGGTAATTTCCCTGCGGCCGTCCTCAAAGGTAGAAAACCAGTCCAACTGGGTGCGATTGCTCATCTTGACATCAGCGAAGACGTCGTCATAGCCAAGTGGACTGACAACATGGGTATCCCCCTGCAAGGAAGCAAGTGAGTCGGTATCAAGGTGATCATAGTGACCATGGCTTATCAAGACATGATCCGGCCGTGGTATTTTCTCTATATCGAATTCTAATGGGGTAAAATCCTTGATGAAGCGAAAGATTTGGGAGAAGACCGGATCAAGCAGGATGTAGCGGTCTTGGTCTTTAATCATGACGCTGGCATGTTTGACAAAGGTGACAGACAAACTCCCGTGATCTCTTATGGGTTCCCAATCGATGGAGACCGGGATGACTCTTTCCTCATCATAATGAGCCTTGAATTTGTTTTCACTGAACAATTTCCATCGAAGAACCCGCAACATATTCCCATGTTCTTTGGTACTGAACGGATTGAGGAAGCGTTCTTGGCCGTGATGGACTTTCTTCTGGGCCAGTTCCCGCAGACTGAAATCGTTAAAAGATGAAGGTCGGATTTCCTCTGCATTCTGGGAAGGGGTAGTCTTGGGATTGGTACAGCCAGCCAGGAGGTGAAGAAAGACGGCTTTCTTACCAAGATCTAGAAATTTTCGCATGAACATACGCCTATCCATCGTTATTGACCCAATATTGGGGGAGTGCTGGATAGATTAAACAGTAAAAATAACCAAACTCACTCACCAAGGTTTCAGTATATAGAGTTCCCCGCTGACGCTTCGCTGCAGACGGGATTTCCGCTTCGCTCCAACAGGTGTCAGGTTTTGTCCTCGATTCTTGTTTTTGCTGACACCTGAGACCTGACATCTAATGATGAATCAACCTCGGTACTCTTGGCTGATATGAAACCAAAACCATGTTTTCTCGATCGCCTTGGCCCCAACACTTCTCCTAATAACCACGGGGGAAGGAAAAGGCAAGTCGGCCTGAGAGTCGCAGTAGATTAAACGATAAGAATATCAGAGACATGGCGAGAAGCGTTATTGCTGTATGACTCGAGAGCAGGAGAGACTTTAAAATGAATACCATGGTGGTTCTCACCCAAGCTGAGTCGGCAACACCCCTGGTGCGTTGGGCGGCGAGATTTGCCCAAATGGGCAAGTCTCCTTTATCAGTTCTTTGCTGTCTTTTGGGAGAGCCAAGTCTTCCCATAGAGCCCGTTACAGCAGAGAACCAGACGGGTTTTGAAGAATTACTCCAGGTCGTGACTGAAGCCATTAGCGAAATTCAGGATAGGGAAGTTCATCTTTTCGTCATGCGTCATCCTGATCCGGCCCAAGCCCTAATTAAAGAAATTGAGGACAAGGAGATAGATTTTCTTTGTGCCGCAATGGATTCCACCCAGCCGAAAGATGCCCCAGGGAACAGGCTGGGTCGTTGGTTGCTGCGCTTTGCTCCCTGCGCTGTGTTCCTCTTGGGTCCAGGAGACGGGGACGCTACAAGGTACGAGCGTATTATGCTGCCCATGGATTGGGCTGTTGATGCTTTTACTCTGCGCACAGCTGTGGATTTTGGGAAAAAATTAGGTTGCACTATAAAGGCGCTGGAAGTTGGGTCCTATTTCGGCACCGATTCCCAGGCCGTTGCCAAGCGTTCTCTCGAGTCGAAACTGCAACAGGCTGGAATCGAACCATCCGAATCAATTGAGCCTGCCATCACTCTGATAGGCCGAAGGTGGAAGGGAATCGTCCACAAAAGCCGAGACTGTGATCTCCTGCTCGTGGGTGGAACATCATCCCGCGGCCTAAGCAAATTTCGGGAAGAAGAAAAAAA
>JAJDNB010000258.1 GCA_022340905.1 Deltaproteobacteria bacterium
AGGAAGAAAAAAGCCGCACCCAAGAAAAAGAAGAAGAAAAAAGCCGCAAAGAAAAAGAAAAAGTCTTAACCCGGACCACGAAAGTTAGTGAAAAGGTAAAGGAAAAGTCTGCCGAGAGGTGGGCTTTTTTGTTTCTATGGCAGATCAGCCATCCGCAAAATGTAGATAGCAGATTTTAGATTTAAAATTGACTAAATCAAATTCCGGAGACCTGATTGATACTTCTAAACAACATACGTCGGTACAAAATTACAATCTGCAATCTCAAATCTAGAATCTGCAATCTCACAATGACTCAAGGTAAGATTCCAGCGAGTCAACATCTGGATATTTTTCAAGTTCATCTCCAGACCTGAGGTCGTAAATAACCACGGCGACAGGCTCATCTAGCAATTGGGGTAAGCCCTCCCCCTCTTTGTCCATTACAGTTATGTAGGCGCGTCTGCCATTATAATCAATAAATTTTGTGTACCACGCTTGTCCGGCGCAGCTTGCAGAAATACGGAATCCATGTTCTTTCATAATCTCTTCCACAGTCATCTTATGCACCTCGATTGTAGATCTCAAGTTAAGGCAATATATATTAAATCCTTTTAAGTTTATCCAATTTTACCTCTAAAGTCTCAACTTCTTTGTCCTTGCCCAACTGGCGCAGACGTTTTCTCAATTCTTGCAATGCCTCCTCCAAGCGGGGTAAGATCTCTTTCTTGAAATATTCACGTGTCTCGATTCCAGCTTGGCCTAATCTGTTCAACCAGTAATCCATTTCACTTTCCAACTCCTCATACCATTCCCTTACAGAAAGCTGACTCAGTTCCTCATCCCAGCGTTCAAGGGCGCGCTCCAACTGTTCCCCCCAAGCCTCGAATCCTCTCTCGGTTTTTTCCAACTGGAGGGAAAGATAGGTACTGCCCTCCACCGCAGTTCCAGTGTGTAAGGGTTTTCCCTTTTCTGACAGATTGACCATTTTGACGAGACTTTCCCCTTGCCTGTGGGGATTGGCTTGAATGAAGAAGCGACTCTCATCCGTTACTTTATCCGAGAAGTCTTTCCTTATTTGCAGCTGCACCGAGGCCCGACCTTGAGCGTTTTGTTTCACCGCCTGGACCTTACCGATTTTTTGTTCATTCCACAATACCAGATCATTTTGTTTTAGCCCTTCGGTCCTGTCGTACAAGACAGTAATGTGCAGGCCAGTAGCACAGCCAGCGACCAGTCCACAGAGCAAGGCAAGCGACAAAAGGCAGAAACACTTGTTTCTCATCTTTTTCCTCCCGGATGGAGAACTTCACTGCATACTGTAGAGTTTGATAGAGAATAATGGCATATTGGTAGGGAACAGTAAAGAAGGGAAGACGACCCCGATCATCAGCAAGGCATCATCTGCCGTTCGACAGGCTCACGGCCCTGAGCAAAGTCGAAGGGCGGCGTTGCCTTCGATCGCTCCTCCTTGCGGCGTATTGCCCTATACGCCTCAGTCGTCGCTCCTCGACGCCTTGCATTTAGCCTGGATACTGCATGAATCACTTGCTACGACCACGGATATGGTCGTCCTTCCTGCCGTCCTCGGGTGTCGGCCCCTGCGACGTACCATTCAGGTACGCCTCGGAGCCAACACCCTGCGGTTGCCAGGTGGCACACCTATCCTCGTGGTCTCGCGACAGCAATTCATGCAGTATCCAGGCTAGCACCTAGCTGATGATTAGGAATACTCCAGAAGTCGCTGATTTCAGGCCTGATAACTAAATTAGACAAGGACTTGGGAGCAGATGAGGTCGTAATGCGAAGGGGTCAGGTCTAAAGGTGCCCCTTGCTGGCTCGGAGGACCGACTTTAGCATTACTAATGCGATTCCGCCCGATGCATACTTCCATGTAAGACCTGACCCCTTCGCATTGCGACAACCTTTTGTCCAGTTTGTCAAAGTATCAAGTCAGAGAAAGGTATAGTGGACCCGAGAAAATCCGGTTCCCTGGGCCGGGATTCTTCCTTACTCCTTTGCCTTGGAAAGAATGAAGACAACCTCCTCTATCCAGTCAATGGCCTCTTGGCAGACGGAGGCGGCACCTTTGAACCAAGTAAAGTTAGGCGGGTAGCTCCGGGTTCTGCAAACGGTCGAGCAAGAGTCTCGTAAAGTTTGCAGCTTAAGGCATACGTTCAGCATACTGTCGCAGAGAATATCTCGCTTTATCATTGGAACACCCGGTAACCTTTTCTATTGACTAAAATGAAATATCAATTCATCTTTGGTATTGAACTTTTCAGTTTGCTATTGTGGGATAATATATACAATAGCAAACTTCGTCAAGTAAAATGTTACACAGGTGCAAACTTTTTATGACAATGAGACGGGAGAACAAAATCAAGCAGATCCGAGAACGTCTGGGCCTTAGTCAAAAACAATTTGCAGATAAATTAGGTATTACAAAGGGATACCTTAGTGCAATTGAATCCAACAAGCGGAGGCCCGGCAGGAAAATTTTCGAAGGGATCATCAAGGAGTGTTTGGACGATTTGGTTGCGGTTTACAGTGGAGAACCACCAGAAAATTTACGCGTTGTCGCCGAGTCGGGACCAGAGTGGAGGGAAGAGGATTCACATATGGGACTCACTGGTCCCGAAGTTGCTCTCATAAAGGCAATTCGCTTTCTTGGTGATGATTATGCCAAAGATCTTTACTACTCTGTTCTGAGTAGAGTTAGAAAAACTATTCAAGACAAAGACCTTGCCAAAGGAGAGGTGGAACGACTCAGCGAAATCCTCAAAATATTAGGGATGGCCGCCATTGAATGAAGCTAAGGTGCAAAAGCGTTGTGAATGGGCAGGTTCAGATCCTCTCTACGTGGAGTATCATGATAAAGAATGGGGCGTACCGGTACATGACGATTACAGGATTTTCGAAATGCTGGTGCTGGAGGGGGCACAGGCCGGTTTGAGCTGGCTGACGGTATTGACAAAACGAGAAAATTACCGCAAGGCCTTCGACAATTTCGATCCCAGGAAGGTTGCGAAATACGACAGTGAGAAATTCCGAAAATTACTTGCCACCGAGGGCATCATTCGCAACAAGCTCAAAATCAGCTCGGCGATTAAAAACGCCAGAGCTTTTCTTAAAGTACAAAAGGAGTTCGGCAGTTTCGATGCCTATATTTGGCAGTTTGTGGGCGGCAAACCCATTCGCAATTCATGGAAGAGCCTGAGCGAGTTACCCGCCCAGAGTGCGGAGTCCGAGGCCATGAGCAAGGACTTAAAAAGGCGCGGCTTTAGCTTCGTTGGGCCAACCATCTGTTATGCGCATATGCAGGCCACAGGCATGGTTAACGATCATGTGGTGACCTGTTTTCGCTACAAAGAAGTGGAACGTATGAGTTGAAGGTTAAAGGAATTACGTGCAGCTGAGGATTTGCGGCGAGAAAAGAGAAACCTTATCAGAAATGTTTGTTGACAAAAGCTTGGTCCGAGTGGGATTGATCCATTAAGCTTGTGCCCTTCGATGCGCTCCCTACGGTCACTTACTCAGGACACCATTCGATGCTGAAATAGGAACGCTTGTCGGAGTACGAAAGTCCTTGGCTTGCCATGAGTAAGCCCTGAGCGAAGTGAAGGGCGCATCGAATGGTGGAGGCGGCGGGAGTCGAACCCGCGTCCGGAAACCTTCGACTTAAGCTTCTACATGCTTATCCCGGGTTTTGCAATCTCACCGTCAGGGACTCCCCACGGGAAGGATTCCCCTCTAGCCAGCCTACTTAATTTAACTCGTTACCCATAGGCACCTGCAACGAGCGGTTCCGCTAGTCGACGCCCTTTGCCAGCCCCGCGGACCAAAACTGGCAGGACGGTAGCCGTCTTAAGCGGCTACGGCATACGCATAGTCGTCTGCGTCTACTTTATCCCCACCTGTTTTACGAGCAGGTAGGAACCTCGGCATGCCACTTAAGCTTCATGATCCCCGTCGAACCCGTTTCGCCCCCATAGCGATATGATAAGTTGGCGGAGATTTAAAGTAACAACACTATTTTAGGTGTTCCATGCACCCTTGTCAATAGAAGTCAAAATTCTGGCTGCCGGCTGTCTGCTGCTAGCTGCCAGCTGAATCGGTCTATCATCGTCTATCTTTAATGGCCCTCTCAAGTTCTCTTTCTTCAGTTTTACGCTTAAGGGTTTCCCGTTTATCGTAACTCCTCTTGCCCCGCGCCAGAGCGAGCTCCACTTTGGCTTTGCCGTCTTTAAAGTAGATTCTGAGTGGAACGAGAGTAAGCCCCTTCTCTTGAGTCTTTCCCTGCAAACGTTTGATCTCCTGTTTGTGTACCAGGAGCTTGCGAGCACGGTCAGGCTCGTGGTTGTCATAATAGGCGTGAGTATAGGGGGTGATGTGGGACTGCATGAGAAAGAGTTCGCCGTCTTTTATTCGGGCGTAGCTATCCTTCAGATTGGCACGTCCCTGTCGCAAAGATTTGACCTCGGTGCCGAGCAAAACCATTCCAGCCTCAATGACCTCGATAATTTCGTAGTCATACCGGGCCTTTTTGTTTTGACAGACAACCTTGATCTTTGGCGATTTCATTGATCAATGCCACTGGCAGCAGGCAGTTTACCCATCCCGTCTGCAAAGAGTTCGAAGTCTTCACGAAAGCGCCGCCAGGCCAGCTCGCAGAGATAGTCGTTGACCTGGTCAGCAGTGGTAAACTGGAGGACTTCGTTCAGACAATCTTTGGACTCTTCCATACTGGCATTGCGGATTATTTTCTTTACCCGCGGTACGGCCAATGGATTCATGCTCAGTGAATCCAGTCCAAAGCCAAGGAGGATGGGTATATAAAGGGGTTCTCCAGCCAACTCACCACAGAGAGAAACTGAGATACCAGCCTGCCTGCCCGCATCTGCTGCTTGTTTGATCATTCTGAGGATAGCAGGATGGAGAGGTTCGTAAAGGTGGGCCACGTGTTCATTAACCCGGTCGATTGCCAGAGCATACTGGACCAGATCATTTGTACCGATACTGAAAAAGTCAACTTCACGGGCAAGGAGATCGGCAACAGCGACAGCCGAAGGTACTTCAATCATGATACCAAGCTGCAAATCTTTATCGAACTCAATGGACTCCTTAATGAGTGAGTGCTTCACCTCCTCGAGTACGGTTTTTGCGGCACGGAGTTCGCCCACACCAGAGATCATGGGAAACATAATCTTGACGTTCTTGGTAATTCCGCTGACTCGCAAGATAGCTCGAAGCTGGGTGCGGAAAGTTTGGTCTTCCTGGAGGCAAAGGCGAATTGACCGCAACCCCAAAGCCGGGTTGGTCTCATTGGATGGACGCAATCTGGTGCTCAGCTTGTCAGCGCCGAGGTCCAGGGTACGAAAGGTTACTGTTTCAGGATAAATAATTTCTGCCAGCTCCCGGTAATCCCAAAAAAGGGTCTCTTCGTTGGGAGGCTGGTCAAGGTTCAAATAGAGGTACTCGGTACGATAAAGCCCGACTCCTTCGGCACCATTATCGATAACCGCTACCACCTCTTCCAAGAGCTCGATGTTGGCCTGAATTTTTATATGGTAACCGTCCTCGGTCTCGGCTGGAAGTTCTGCGCAGCGGACCACTTCCTTACGATAGCGCTCAAGCTGGTACTGCCGTTCGTAATAGAAGTTCAGCAGCTCCTCATCTGGATCTATGATGACCTTGCCGGCGTGGCCATCCACCACCATGAGCTCCCC
This sequence comes from Deltaproteobacteria bacterium, assembly GCA_022340905.1. Lineage (GTDB taxonomy): Bacteria > Desulfobacterota > Syntrophobacteria > BM002 > BM002 > BM002. The sequence goes on from JAJDNB010000258.1 coordinate 5,709, forward strand.
GGAACGGACTGCCTGGTAGACCTTCTCGAGACCTACTACCGCGGGAATGTCCAAAGAGCGGGTAATGATGGCGGTGTGAGAGGTCTTCCCGCCCATATCGGTAACAATGGCCAGGGTTTTCTCTACTTGGAGTTGGATAGTGTCAGCTGGAGAAAGGTCTTGGGCTACGACGATTACGCGCTCTCTAATACCTGTGACGCTCTGCTTATTTTGCCCTGTAAGATTTTGAAGCACCCGCTCAGCAACGAAGTCAACATCAGAGAAGCGGCTGCGGATATACTCGTCGTTGATCTCAGCGAAAATCTGCTGAACCTTTTCCAAGGCCTGCCTTAAAGCCCATTCTGCGTTGACTGCCTGCTGGTCGATGGTACGCATAGTCTCATCGTAGAGCATGCTGTCTCTAAGGATGTGGATGTGAGTATCAATGATGTAGGCGTGTTCCGGAAAAGCTCCTGCCATTTTGGCTCTAATTTCTTTGAGATCTGCTTCAGCCTTCTCTACGGCAACATCGAAGCGCTCCTTTTCTCGCTTGATTTGGGCAGGGGAGGGCAGGTAATAGTAGGCGAGAGATACCTTGTTACGATCCACCCGGTAGGCCTTGCCAATAGCAATACCAGGAGCAACCCCGATGCCATGCAGGACCATGCGGGCATTGCCGGGGGACATTTTTTTATTCCTCACCGAATTTGTTGTCGAAAAGAACTGTCAGTGCGGCAACGGCCTCGGCTGCGTCCTTGCCTTCGGCGCACAATTCAATCCGAGTTCCATGGGGACAAGACAAAGTCAAGATGTCCAACATGCTTTTGGCATCCGCTTCCCGGCCGTTCTTAATGATACAAATGCGAGACTGAAACTGACTTGAAGTCTGAACAATCTTGGTAGCGGCCCTTGCATGGAGGCCCAATTTGTTGCGAACTGTAAATTCTTTTCGTTCCACCTGAACAACCATTCAATTAAAAAATCCAGCCGGATGGTCTGACTCAAAAAATTCATGGTGAGCATCCGACCAGATGGGAGATAGCAAAAAGTGTGCTAAGGAAAACTAACTCTGACCTACTATTTGGCTTGCGGCACTGCTTTCTTAGCACATGGACATGGCCAAGTCAATACACCCTCGCATAGCGAGGTTCAAGCTGACAGCTGGCAACTGGCAGCAGACAGCTAAAAATCCGCAATCCGAAATCTACCCAATGCTCTATGCCCCATGCCCTATGCTCTTTGCTTTTTCAGCTCCTTTTTGATCTTGATCGCTTCTTGATACACCAATCGTTTGCTCAGGCCTCGTTCCTGAGCTAACTCGGCTGCGATCTCTTTTAAGGGGCGGCGATCCGAGGTCAGGCAACTCCTTAGGTGTTGGAGGAGGGAGTCATCTGCTTGTGGTCTAACACTTTGTGCCCCAGCGACTAACAGAGTAATCTCGCCTCGAGCCTCGCGCGGCCAAAGAGTTATGGCATCATCCAAATTTCCCCGAAAAACTTCCTCATGGAACTTGGTCAATTCTCGTGTTACCGCAACTCGTCGATTACCCCAAATTTTGCGCATGTCTTTCAGACTAGCTCCAAGCCGCCTCGGTGACTCGAAAAGAACCAGAGTATGTTCAGCATTGGCATAATTGGTGAAAAATTTCCGTCGAGCTGCAGGGCGATTCGGTGGATAACCGAGAAATATGAAGGGTTGAACTGGTAGGCCTGACACAGCTAGAGCCGTAATAACTGCAGAGGGTCCGGGAATTGCACTCACCGGAATATTTTCAGAAACGGCAAGACGGACTAGCTCCAAACCCGGGTCGGCTATGGTGGGGGTACCAGCGTCTGTGACCAGAGCCACCGACTTTCCACCAGAGAGTTCATCTATCAATCGGGGGCCCCTGGTGCGCATGTTGTGTTCGTGATAGCTGATTAGAGGCCGAGAAATACCGTGAGCGGTCAATAGTTTTCGGGTATGACGGGTATCTTCTGCAGCGATGAGATCAACTTCCCCAAGCACCCGCAGGGCCCTGAGCGTTATATCCTCTAGGTTGCCAATGGGGGTGGAAACGAGGTAAAGGGTTCCAGGTTTGGTGGGCATTGATCACAGTTACCTAAAGTTTCAAGTTTCAAGTTCCAGGTTTCAAGTTATCGATCACAATTGCCGCGCACCAACTAAGTAGAAAACTTGAGACTTGGAACCTTGAACTTGGAACTATCAATACGTTGACTCGAAAGCATTCTCTATTACCTCAAAATAGGGTGCACCAGTGCTGCCACTGATAGTAACCACATCGAATCTGGCGCTTGCCTCAGTAAGGTTGTGTTGCTGGAGGTAATGCCAGGCAACTTGGCTGAGTTTTCGCTGTTTGGCAGGTGTGACCGCCAGCTTAGGCGAACCGAAAGTCTCTGACCTCCTTGACTTAACCTCTACAAACACCAAAACTCCGCGATGGTGGGCGACAATGTCGATCTCACCGAGAGGGCTACGATAATTTTGACAGATAATTCTGTATCCCCTTCGCTTCAGGTGGCGGACAGCAAGCTCTTCGCCTTCCTGGCCCTGCTGGGAGTATCCTCGAGAAAGACTTCCTTTTTGCTTGCCCGTTTGGCCCATAATACCTTGCTTGGGAACCATCCGTTATGCGTATGGGTTACTAGGTTTTCACATAGATAGTTTAGAGGTGACACCGCGAAAAGTTTTTCGATGAAGAGGGCAAGAGCCGAAGCGAGCCAGAGCATCGCGATGCTCCTTGGTGCCGTAACCCTTGTTTTGGGCGAAGTTGTAATTGGGAAATCTTTGGTGATAATCGAACATTATCGCGTCGCGGTGCACCTTGGCGACAATGGATGCAGCCGCCACTGATATGCTCAACTGATCCCCTCGTTTTATGGCTTGTTGCGGCAGTTGGATTTCCACTTGCCAAGGGCCGTCGATCAAAAGGAAGTCGG
>JAJDNB010000261.1 GCA_022340905.1 Deltaproteobacteria bacterium
ACACCTCGGAGGGGTAGACAATTTCTGTTGGCCAAACATTCAGTATGATCCCGAGAGCAATCCCGACGGCAAACTGAAGGCGGCCCAGCTGGTAAGGGCCAACTGGGCCCTGAGAGATTACTGTCTCGGATTTGGCATACCTCTCCTTTCAGGCAAGGACAGCATGTATGTTGATGGCAACCTGGAGGGATATTTCGGTGAAAGGCACAAGGTTTCTGGCCTGGAGACCCTTCAGTTTACCGGCACTAGCGTGATTGAAGATGTGCAGCGGTGTGTCACCATGGACGCCAAGATGGAAGGTGACTTCCTTTACGCTCTGGGACTCACGCGAAACGAGTTGGCTGGCTCCGAGTATTATGACGTATTTGGATATACCGGACTCGAGGTGCCGCAGGTAAGACTTGAAGAGGTACTTCCACTTTACAGGGCCTTAGAGGAAAGCATTCGTACCGACCTGGTTGCCTCCGTCCGTGGCATATACCGCGGAGGGCTGGGAGTCCATTTGGCCTTGGTGGCTATGGCTGGCGGACTTGGCTTGGACGTGGAGCTGGCCAAGGTTCCCGCGGAAGAGGTCAGGAGGGATGACACCCTACTTTATTCCGAGTCGGCGGGGCGGTTTATTGTCACGGTTACACCAAAAGATAGAGTCCATTTCGAAGAGAAATTCAAGGGTCTGCCATGCGCTTGTTTTGGTCGGGTGACCAGAGGAAAGAAGCTCAGAGTTAGAGGTTTGGCCGGAGAGGTTCTCTTTAATATCGGCCTCCAGCAGCTCAAGAAGGCTTGGAAGAAAGCTTTTGCAAATCTTTAAAATTCGTAGCGCAAAGCGCAGAGCGCATAGCGTGTCCAAAAGACCAGTCATCCGCTCTGCGCTATGCTCCATGCACTGTGCGGCGAAGGTCGTGGGCATAGAGCATGGGGCATGGAGTAAGGAGACAGGAGTTAGGAGTCAGAAGTCAGAAGACAGAAAACAGCAGGTCAAATGGTCAATTTGTCGACCAGTCAAATGGTTATAAATGGCCTCAATGAAGAGTCAACGATTTGACGATTTGACCAATTGACGAATTAGCGACTTGAACGGTTTGAACGGGTTGAACCATGGACATCATGGATAAAAAGAAGAACAGCGTATCTTACACCTCACGCATTCGCAGTGCCCCAAAGGCCCTGGTCCTTACGGGCTTCGGTTTGAACTGCGATTGGGAGACCACGTATGCTCTTGAATTGGCAGGAGCCGAGGCTGAAAGAGTTCACATCAACCAGCTTCTCATGGGTGAAGAAATCGGTGAGATTGCCCGGTTGGACGACTATCAGATTTTTGCCTTTATCGGTGGTTTTTCCTGGGGTGACGACCACGGTGCCGGGGTAATTTTTGCCACCAAGCTCTTGTACAATATCGGCGACGAGATACTCAGGTTTATCGAAAAGGGAAACTTGGTTATCGGTATCTGCAACGGGTTTCAAGCTATGGTGAATTTAGGATTGCTGCCGGGTTTCGACGGTGATTATCGTTCCCGTCAGGTGGCCCTCATCGGTAACGATTGCGGTAGTTTTCGTGACCAATGGGTGCATCTTAAAGTTGAGGCCAATTCACCATGTGTGTTTACCCAGGGGCTTGAATATTTAGAGCTACCGGTTCGCCACGGGGAGGGCAAGTTCTACGCCGAGGAATCGGTGATCAACGATCTTGAGGAAAAGAATCAGGTCGTGGTCCGTTATGCCGATAGCGAGGGTAAGGCCGCAGGCCGCCACTTTCCTGAAAATCCTAATGGCTCCTTAAAGGATATTGCTGGTATCTGCGACCATACCGGAAGGGTGTTCGGCATCATGCCTCACCCGGAGGCATTCAATCACTGGACCAATCACCCGGATTGGCCCCGCCTAAAGGAAGACTATCGTCGTCGGGGGGAACCCTATCCACAAGAAGGTTATGGCATCCAGATTTTCCGTAATGCTGTCCAATACTTTGAATAAGAATAGCCCCTTTTGCCCATTTTCTGCTGTACCGCTCTTGGCTAATAACATTCTTTTGGTTGTTGAATATCGAATGTCGAACAAGGAATTTCGAACAGCAGAAGTTTTTGAAAGGATTAAGATAGTGTTTTTCACTTCGATATTCTGCGGTTCTGCGGTTTGAGTTTCATATTTCGAAGACGGGTGGAGTAATTTATGTGCCAGTTCTGCCATCAGCATGGTGAAGGGAAAAAGTGGTACCTCAAAGCAGAGCATTATTCTGAGGATCTGCTGGCCGATCTTCACAGACGCCAATATATCAGAGATTTCGTCAAGGATATTGGCAACGGCCATGTGGCAGAGTTGGAAAAGAAATTCCAATTAGGTCTCAGGGCGCCATCGTGGTTGCGACGGCTCTGGTACTGGTTTTATGAACGACGCTATCGTAAGGATCATTTCGGCCAAGTGGTGCCGCTGGAAGATCTGGAGGAAGTTTTGTCTCTGGCGGGCTCGATTGTCAGGCTACCTTGTATCTGCCGGAAAAACAGCACTGGAAATAATAATGCTCGCTATTGTTTTGGTCTCAGCCTTGATCCCGAGAAGCTTCTCGATATAAAAGAAGCTTTCCTCGAGACCTTTCGTCCAGGGCCGGATGTGGATCTCTTCGAGCGTGTGAGCAGAGATGAAGCACTGGCATTGTTGCGGGCCTATGAAAAGGAGTCCCTCATCCACTCCCTCTGGACCTTCAAAACACCTTTCATCGGTGGTCTTTGCAACTGCGATCGAGCCGATTGCCTAGCTCTGCTTACTGATCGTTACGGCTTTCATCTCTTTTTTCGAGGAGAATACGTGGCCCAGACCTCCGAAGATATTTGCAGTGGCTGTCGAGCTTGCCTTTCGGCCTGCCAGTTCGGTGCCATCAGTTTTGTGGCGGCTCGCAAGATCGCCTTTATCGACCCCCTTCGTTGCTACGGCTGTGGCGTGTGCCGGAGTCATTGCGAGCAGCAAGCCATTCAGTTAATCCCCCGGATGGAGCATCCCCTAGCACGCCGTTTCTGGTAGCTTTCACAATGCGTAGTTTTCAGTGTTCCCCGCTGTCGCTTCGTTTAAGGCGGGATCTTCGACAGGTTTCAGCAAGAATGAGGTTTCAGGTTTCAGTGTTCAGGTTTCAGATTCTCTGTCTGTTTTTCCTGACACCTGAAACCCGACACCTAGAGCTTTGACACCTGAAACCTAATCCGCCTTCGGCGGAAAACCTAAAGCCCCCACACCCTGAGATCTGCTGCTCTCCCTGTAGATTCTACTGTACGGACTGGCTGGAGAGGGGAAGTTTTTTACGAGAGCTTACTCGAGCGCTTCCTGGTAGATTAAATCTGTTCCGGAGATCATCATAAGCAGTCCTTGCCTATTGGTGCTTTTCGCCACCCGCCTCCAGTTCTCATCACTGAGGCCACGCTCCAGGGTGGTAAGCATCAGGCCGCCTTCCAATTTCCTGCTTCCTCTCAGCATCATAAACTGGCGGTGATTGGTGAAAGCAAAGATAACCCAGCCGTTGGTTAACAGATAGTTATAATTGCCGGGATAATTTGCTAAGAGTTGCGCCGTACTCTGATGTACAGTCCTGAACAAGCTGGGCAGAGGTTGAGGGGGGATGTGGGAGTAGGACTGCATCCGGTCCCGCAAATATTCGAAAGTTCTGGCTGAATCACTCTGAGCACCCTCGATGGGAGAGCCCAGGGTGCGGTAACCTTCAACCGCGGGAGCTTTTCCATTATGGGCAAAAAGCCAATAATGTCCTCCGAATTCGAGGATGAAGGGATGGGCGTGACACTCATCCACCGGACCGCTGGTTTGAAGACGAACGTGGCAGAGGATGATCCTGCTGTTTATTACCCGAGCAAGTCTCTGGAAGCTGTCGTGATAGCGGCCGGCAACGTAGGCCCTGTCTGCCGATTTTTCCACAAACGCTCTATATTTCTTAAAGTACCCGATACCCCACCCATCCATGTTCTTACTGGCTTGTTTGGCAAAAAGAGGCAAAGATTTGTAAGCGGAGTAATCTTTTCCTGCTGAAAAAACAAACAAATCGCACATTGGCTCAGAACCTTCGCCGCAAAGCGCTGCGTTACAGCCGGCAGCGGACAGCAAAGAGTTTTGCAGTCAATAAAAAGCTGCTGCCAGCTCTGTTTGCGCTCTGCGCCATGCGTTTTTTATACATCCCCCAGATGCAATACATCTGGACCGGCGACAACCAGCAGTTTGCCCAGTGAGTTTTTGCCAGGCTGGATGGGAACCCATCCTCCTGGGCTAAGCCGTTCTCTAACGGTAGTGATAATCAGGATATCGCCAATTTCTTCACTCTTTTTCATCAAAAGAAGTCGCCGGAAATTGGTAAATCCAAAGAGAACTGATTCATTGGCCAGGAAAAAGGTGTAAGAGCCGGGGTAATCGGATATGAGCTCGCGGATAACATCGCGGAGTACTGTGTAAAGAGTCCCATAGGGATAGCTTCTTATCCTCGCCGACAAGTTATCTCTGAGATACTCGAAGATCCTTGCAGCGTTGACCTGAGGTTCGAGGCGAGGTTCATTGACAGCCTGGTAGTCTTCGATATCCACATCTCTACCCACGTTGACAAAGAGCCAGGTGTGGTCCAAGAAAGACAGGGAGAATGGATTGTTGTGCGCACTGTGGCGAGGGCCACTCAAGGGACAGCTAATGTGAGAGATGATAATTCGACTGTCAATAACCCGGGCCAAGCGCTGGAATCCCTCGTGCACTTGGTCACCCATCACGACCTGCTCGGATGATTTCTCTATGAAGGCACTGCCGTTTCTAAAAAAACCGATACCCCAGCCGTTCATGTGCTGCTTGGCCTTTTCGGCAAAAACAGGAAGATAATCCTTGGCAGTATAGTTGTAGCCTGCCGAGAGAGCAAAAATGTCACACATGGTGGTCCCCACTCTAGCCTGGATATTTCATGAATCACTTGCTGCGACCACGAAACTGGGAACCCGCTCGCGAGACTGAGCGGAGCGCAGGGAGCGCGAATAATATGGTCGTCCTTCCTGCCGTCCTCGGGTGTCGGCCCCTGCGACGTACCATTCAGGTACGCCTCGGAGCCAATCCCGCGGTAGCGCGGGACGGTTGCCAGGTGGCACACCCATCTTCGTGGTCTCGCGACAGCAATTCATGAAATATCCAGGCTAAGGTTATGGTAGAAAGCTTTGCCTAGCTTTGATCTCTTACCCCAAAATACCAGATCGAATGCTAACAGGAGTTGGACAGGCGAATCTCAAGACAACAGGAAAAGATTTCACCTCGTTTAATGAGAAGTCATACCTTTGATAAGGTCAGAATAGCCCAGGGTGTGGTAAATCACGTAAATAGTCTGCATCCATTTGTTCCCATCAGCATGGAAGGTGATTGCCGGTATGTTTCCTTGGCTCATCTCCACCAGAAACTGGCTAAAGATTATCCATTGCATGGCTTCGTCAATGCGGTGGAGCACAGCTGAGTGGTAGCGAAATTCAATGGTGGAGCGAAACCAGTATGAGTGCAGATTCAGACCGTGATAGCGAGTTTTGTCGTAACGGGGGTGTTTTGCTAGCTCGGGATCATAACGATTTTCGGGCGAGTACCAGAGTCTTTTCAGGCGGCAGCCGTTTGGGCCACAAACGGGATCACATTCCTGCAAGAATTCCTTCACATCGATTTCCATGGGACGACAGGTGGTGCGGTTTTGGCGCTCTCCCGGAATCAAGAGGTAAAGGATGCTTTCTAGGGGGTGGACAATCATCACTAACTTCTTGAGGTGCTCACAGCTATACACCCTCGAATCGACTCCGTGATGTACGTGGAAGCCGCAACTTTGGTCAACATCTAATCCTTCGACATCATTTAAGAATAAGAAAGCTTGATAAACCTGCACCAAACCTTCGAGACCGCTGAGTATGGGGCTGATTAGTTCTGCGCCGTAACGGGTGCGAAGCCTGCCTCTTACAGAGGTGTCTTCCTCGAAATGCCAAGAATTCTTATCGGCACCAAGGTTAATTTTGCCCTGCTGACAGAGCTGGGAGAAACTTCTCCCATCTCTCGCTTTTGAGTGGATGTTATAGGGTTTAATAATGCCCCCATCTACAGGGGTGAGAGCGTATTCCAAGCCGTAAAACTCTATCTCCACACCGAAGGTGCGCTCAGTCAGATAGTGGAGCATGGGATACTGATTCTGGAGCCGGACGATGAGCCAGTGGGGGATCGTCATCCTCTTGCCTTTCTCCCGGAGCACAACTTCAACCGGATCCGCACGTATCTGAGGGCCCGGTAGCGGATCATGCCTAATACCAATGGATTTAACTAACAACTATATTTTATCAAATATTACTTGGGTTTACCATAGAAATAATCAGCCCTGATGACTAATTAGGCTGAGAATTTGGGTCAGTTCTCCTCCTGCATGATAATCCTGGAGTCTGCCACCAGGATTCCTTGTGGGTAAGCGAAGACCGGGTTCAAATCAATTTCCACCATGTTCGGATACGCTTCAGCTATCTGGGCAACCGCTAGTA
>JAJDNB010000265.1 GCA_022340905.1 Deltaproteobacteria bacterium
TATATGCCCTTTGAGATGACAGACAAAAAGGGTGAATTTGTCGGGTTCGACATTGACATGGCGAAAGAGATGGCCAAAGCCATGGGTGTCAAGTTTGTCCCGGTCAACACTGCCTGGGATGGGATAATTCCTGCTCTGACCACCAAAAAGTTTGACATTATTATGAGCGGCATGACCATTACCCAGGAACGCAACCTGAAGATCAATTTCGCTGACCCCTACATCATAGTAGGTCAGACCATACTGCTTAACAAGAAACTCCTTGGCACAGTGAAATCCTACAAAGACTTGAACGATCCCAAGTACATTGTAACCTCCAAGCTCGGAACTACTGGTGAGATGGCGGTGAAACGGCTAATACCCAAAGCAACCTACAAATCTTTCGAGACCGAGCCGGAAGCGGCCTTAGAGGTAGTCAATGGAAAGGCGGATGCCTTCGTCTATGACCTGCCTTACTGTGCGGTGTTCAACGCCCAGCAAGGCAAAGACAAGCTGGTATTTCTCGACGAACCCTTCACCTTTGAGCCCTTAGCCTGGGCGATCAACAAAGGTGATCCGGACTTTTTGAACTGGCTGAATAACTTTCTCAGACAGGTGAAAAATGACGGCCGCTACGAGCAGATCTACAACAAGTGGATAAAAGGCACAGAGTGGATTAAGGATGTCCAGTAGTAGGTCGGCCAAACAATAAGCTCGGTGAAATTTTGTCACCAGCAAACGTTTTGAGGTAAGGAGGCGTGGCGATCATCGATTGACTGCCGTGCCACCTTGATGAGCTCGAGCCTTAAAGAGGCTCGCCTGAAGCCCTGAGTTGAGGCGCGGTCAGCTTTCAGGGAAAACACCTGATCAAAAAATAGTTGCCATGAGTAGTTTTTCCTTGACGGATTACCTCCGGACCCGTGGCTGGCGCCATATTTCCATTATCCTGTTTTTTGTGATGATGGTGGCAGTAATTGGCGGGATTTACTTTGCCACTCAGAAGGTGGAGTACGTCTGGCGTTGGTACCGGATACCCCAGTACTTCTTTTACAAAGACACCACTGAAATCCGCTCGGAGATAGGTGGAGAAGTGGTCTCTCTAGTACCGAAAGGGGATCAGGTGGAGGTCGCAATCCGGGGGGTTGATGTGGAGGAGGTTTATCCGGTTCCTGCCCATTCGCTCAAGGTGAGCAAGGGCGATTACATTTATCCCGGTGACATCCTTGGAGTCTACCAGAAATGGAAGGTAGGCATATTGCTTATAGGGCTGTGGATTACCCTGAAAGTCAGTATCATTGCTGTGTTGCTGGGAATTGTAATAGGCCTTTTTGCGGGGCTGGCCAGGGTCTCCAAGAATCCTGCTCTCAGGTGGACAGCGATTACCTACATCGAACTCATAAGGGGGTCACCTCTTCTTGTCCAGATTTTTATCTGGTATTTCGTCCTGGGGACCATGTTCAACACCTTGCTGGCCAGACAGGGCATGAGCCAACTCTCTCCCCTGTGGTACGGTGTAGCAGCCCTGGCAGTGTTCGCCGGGGCTTACGTGGCCGAGATTGTTCGGGCCGGCATCCAGTCCATTCACCGGGGGCAGATGGAAGCGGCTCGTTCTCTTGGGATGACCTATCCGCAATCCATGGGCTACATTATCCTGCCACAGGCCTTCCGCCGGATTCTGCCGCCGTTGGCAGGTCAGTTCATCAGCTTGATCAAGGACTCATCCCTCCTGGGGATCATTGCCGTTCGCGAACTCACCAAGGCGACTAGGGAAGTGGTCACCACCAGCTTGCAGCCTTTTGAACTCTGGTTTATCTGCGCTATTCTTTATCTAATACTGACCTTTACCCTGTCCATGTTCGTTCAATACCTGGAAAGGAGGACAGCAATCGGTGGTTAGGGCGGAAAACGTGTATAAAACCTTCTATACCACCCACAAAATTGAGGCTCTGGTCGATGTTTCTTGCCAGATTGATAAGGGTGAGGTGGTGGTAATTATCGGCCCCTCGGGGTCGGGTAAGAGCACCTTGCTGCGCTGTCTGAATATGCTGGAGAAGGCTGACAAAGGCCATATCTACATAGACGGGGTTGATATTCTCGATCACAAGACCAACATCAATAAAGTCAGAGAGGAAATGGGTATGGTCTTTCAGTCCTTCAATCTGTTTGCCCACAAGACGGTGATGGGAAATCTGACCCTAGCCCAGACAGTAGTGCGAAAACGCTCCAAAAGAGAGGCCGCAGAGAAAGCTATGGCCCTATTAAAAAAGGTGGGCATCCCTGAGAAGGCAGGCTCCTATCCGGACAACCTCTCCGGTGGTCAGCAGCAAAGGGTTGCCATAGCGAGAGCCTTGGCAATGGACCCCAAAGTTATGCTCTTTGACGAGCCCACCTCGGCTCTCGATCCCGAGATGATCGGAGAGGTACTCGATGTCATGAAAGCACTTGCCCGGGAAGGGATGACCATGGTGGTGGTAACCCATGAGATGGGTTTTGCCAGGGAGGTCGCGGATCGGGTAATTTTTATGGACGAGGGCAAGGTTGTCGAGGTGGGTACGCCTGAACACTTCTTTCGTGATCCCACCCATGACCGCACCAAGCTATTCTTGAGTCAAATTCTTTAGATGGAGTAATGAAGTTCAGGTGTCAGGTGTCAGATTTCGGGCGTCAGGGAAAGAACCTAGAGGCTGAAACCTGTTGGAGCGAAGCGGAAATCCCGCCTGAAGCGAAGCTGCAGCGGGGAACACTGAAACCTCCGTGCGAGAATCCACGATTTCCGCATGGACGCTAGTTTATAAACACCTGCTGATATTCATGTATTGATTCCATCACTGTACCGGCACCGCGGGTTACAGTGGTCAAGGGGTCTTGTTCAACATGGATCGGAAGCTGGAGCATATCTGCAAGCAAGGTGTCCAATCCTCTGAGGAGAGCGCCGCCTCCTGCCAACCAAACACCGCTGTAAGTAATGTCTGATGCCAGTTCCGGCGGTGTCTTTTCGAAGGTTCGTTTGATACTCTCAATGATGACATTTACCGGTTCAGTCAAGGCTTTTCTGATTTCCTCGTCGCTCATCTTAAATGATCTCGGTATCCCCGTGAGTATCTCCTTGCCAGCCACATCGGTGGTCAAGGTTTGAGAAAGCGGACAAGCAGAGCCGATTTCAAGCTTGACTCTCTCCGCCTCATTTTCACCAATGGAGATTTGATGGTGGTTCTGCACGTAACGAATTATGGCTTCGTTGGCCTCGTCTCCAGCAACCCGCACCGATTCTGAGTAAGCCACAGCAGAAAGTGAAATAACCGCAACCTCGGTTGTGCCGCCGCCTATATCCACTATCATGTTGCCAACGGGTTTGTGGATGGGAAGACCGGTACCAATGGCAGCCGCCATGGGTTCTTCTATAAGATTAACCTGGCGCGCTCCTGCTTGCTCTGCAGAGTCAATGACCGCGCGTTTTTCCACCTGGGTGATCCCTGTGGGCACCGCGACTATTAACCGTGGGCGAAAAAGAGTGGCTCTCTTTCTGACCTTTCTGAGAAAATATTTGATCATCACGCTGGTAACTTCAAAATCAGCAATTACCCCGTCTTTCATGGGGCGAATGGCAACTATTTTCTGGGGAGTACGACCGAGATACTCTTTGGCGTCGCGGCCCACTGCCACAATCTTACCTGTATCTCGACTCAAGGCTACCACAGATGGTTCATTGAGCACGATTCCCTCACCCTTGAGGTAAATGAGGGTGTTGGCAGTGCCCAGGTCCATTGCCATGTCTTTAGCAAAGAGTCCAGCAAATCCGTCCAGCAATCCCATACGCTGCCCTATTCCACTCCATCCTTAGTAACAAAATATGTTTCTCCCCCAGGGAGGGGGAGAAACATAGAAGATACCTATAGTTTTATATTCCAATCTATGCAATCACGCAGATCTCATTTGGTTGCAGCTAACTGACATGCTTGATGTCTGATCAGCCAAGGCTTGGAAGCCCATGGTCCAGAGTTCATCTGCCGAGGCCGCATCTCGCGGAAAAATGGCAAAGCCGAATGACGCCTCCAAACGGGGATCATCGCCGAGAGGCGCCAGCACCTCCTGGTCGAGAGCTGCTGAAATAGCAAGGAGCTGGTCACGGATTTCTCGCTCGCCCTCATCTTCAAACAGCACGGCAAAACGAGATTGATCCAGACATCCCACGAGCTGAGTCCGTCTGAGCCTCCGCAGCAAAGTCGAGGCCATGCGCTGCCGGAGAGCAGCCAACCCTGGCAGGGCCACTCGTGTGCTCAGAGCCTCAAACTCTTGGATCGCAATGATGCCTAGGCCGAGGTTGCTGCCCCTTTCCCGACAGCGTTCCAGTCGTTTTTTGAGGACTCGATCAAATGCCTCAGTGTTACAAACCTCGGTGATAGGATCCAAATTTCGGACCAAGGCTAATTCTCGCTTAAGGGTAAAATTCTGCAGAACCAGGCAAGCTCGCCTCACCACGGCAGTAACCGCACCTACCTCTTCCTTGCCCCAATCAGCCTCAGTGCGACTGATGAAGGCCATAACGCCGCCAACTTCTTCCGCTTCCCAGGCAAGGGGCATACCGATCAAACCACCTATGCTGCCGACACCGTCTCGTGGACCGAAGAGAAAGGGAATGCGAGTGCGGGAGCGAAATCTGGGGATAGTGAGGGACTTGCGATTCTGGTAAATCCATCCCATGATGCCTTGATCAACTGGATAAGCATTTCTCATGAGTATTGCTGGCAAGCTGCCGGATGCGGCCACTGGTTGCAGAGATTCACCGTTTTTAACAGGAACGGCAACCAAACCAGCATCAGCGCGCAAATATGGACAGGCTGAATCCAGCAAACGGGTCAGGTAGGGAGCGGGATCGTCAGTATCAGCGGGCAGAGCATCTGCCCGGCGCCACAAGGTCAAAAGCTGACGCTGACGAAGGTGCTGCCTACTTTCTCCCTCAGCGCTGAGGGCATCGGCAACAACGGTTGCAAAACCTGAAAGGAGTTTCTGGTCTTTATTTGTGAAGACATACTGCCGCTTACTGTCAACGCAAATAACACCTCTGGGACCACTTAGAGGAACAGCCAGGAAAGATTTGATGTTCTCCTCACTTCCGTAGTAAGGAAGGATTCTAGAGTCGCGATCAAAGTGGTCGACGGTAAGAGGTTGGTTGTTTTTGGCCACCCAGCCTACCAGACCGCCATCTTCAAGGGAGAATTGCACCTCTGAGATAATGTGTTTACTCAGACTGTGAAAGGCCCGGAGTGAGAGGAGTTTGCTGCGGTCATCCCAGAGAAAGACTGCTGCCGTATAAGCATCCAAACAGTTACTCAACAAAACCGTAATGTCGTCGAGTTGGCGATCAACTGACATATCGACCTATAGGCGGGACAAAGAGGGATATAAAAGGAATACCCTCGGCAACCACAACAATGAGCAACGTCGTCAAAGTAAAGCTGACCGAGAATAGTAATTGTTACCAGATGTTATCCTATCAAAGTTCGGGTCCATGAATAGCCTATTTAAGGAGCTCTGTCAACCACTAACCGCAATTTTGTCAGTTGTGAGTCGTCCGTTGTCCGTCGCTCAAATCGTTCAACTCATTGAAATCGTTCAAACCGTTAAAATCGTTGAAACCGTAGCAGTGGTAGAAACCGTTAATTCGTTCATTAGTCAATAGGTCAAAGAGTCAAATCGTTGACTCGTCATTGAGGCCATTTATAACCATTTGACTAGTCGACAAATTGACCATTTGACTTGCTGTCATCTGTCGTCTGCCCTCTGTCCTCTGTCCTCTCATCCCGTCTCGCTTCCCTCTCCATGCTCTATGCCTTATGCTCAATGCTCCCACAATCCGCAATCATACAGCCTGGCACTCATACACTCCAATTTGACCTTGGTTGTGGTTGTCAAATCCCATTAAATAAGATTAGGATAAGGAGGTGGTGAGCAGAGGAGGGTTGCATGGCCAGGATTCGGGTATTGCCAGAAGGGTTGACCAACAGAATTGCAGCAGGAGAGGTGGTAGAAAGGCCCGCTTCGGTTGTCAAGGAGCTCGTTGAGAACGCCATTGACGCTGAAGCTAGCCGAGTCTCCATTGAGATCCAAGGAAGTGGATGCCGGACCATTAGAGTGGTAGACGATGGCTTTGGCATGGAAGAAGATGACGTTATTCTGGCTCTCGAGAGGCATGCAACCAGCAAGATTGAGAAGGATGAGGACTTGGCCGCAATCAAGACCCTAGGCTTTCGGGGCGAAGCCCTGCCGAGCCTTGCCGCGGTATCGAAGTTTGAGCTCATTAGCAGGACAAGGGCCTCCACAGCAGGCACTCAAATTTTCATTGCTGGAGGGATTGTAAAAAAAGTCAGCCAATGTGGCTGTCCGCCGGGTACTCAGGTGTGGGTCCGTGACCTCTTTTTCAATCAACCAGCTCGGCGCAAATTTTTGAAAACGGAGAAGACCGAATTTGGTCATGTGGCAGATATACTGACTAGGTTGGCCCTGAGCAGGCCCGAGGTCCATTTCTCTCTCCGGTTGAGAAGCCGCCAGGTCCATGACTGGCCAGGAGCGGTAGATTTGCAGCAGCGAATAGCACAGGTTTATTCCAAGAATTTTTCACAATCATGGCTACCTGTATTTCAAGAGCAGGACTCTGTGAGGGTCGAGGGGTATCTTAGTCCACCGGAACTCCACAGATCGAGCAGCCGTATGCTTTTTCTCTATGTGAATGGGAGAGCGGTAAGAGATCAGCTCTTAAGAGTTGCCATCTTAGAAGGATACAGGACCTTACTTCCCAAGGGTCAGTATCCTCTGGGCGTGCTTCTTCTCGAATTGCCTCACCGATATGTGGATGTCAATGTTCATCCAACCAAGGCAGAAGTGCGTTTCCAAGATCCCCGCGATCTGGCCAAAATGGTGACAAGGGCGGTGCGGACCGCTTTGAGCGGTATGGAAAGGCGGCGATGGACTCGGCCCCTTGCCGCTAAAGATTGGCAGCGGACCGTGAGGACTCACGTGCAGAAAGAATTGGAGCAGGTACCCATGGAGAATATGTCGGTGGCTGAACCTGAACAAGCAAGGTATTCAGCACTGGACTTTTTATGGACTGAATCTCCAGCACGCCAGGATATACCCGAGGAGAAGGAAGAGAAACCAGGGGGTGTATTCGGCGACCTAACTGTCATTGGCCAGCTGCACCAGAGCTACATCCTCTGTGAGTCCGAAGATGGTCTGGTCTTGGTGGATCAGCATGCGGCTCACGAACGAGTGTTTTTTGAAATCTTTCGCCGAGAAGCGATGGTAGGGGAATTGCCAAGTCAAATGCTAATGGTCCCTGAAACCTTGGAGGTAACTGGCGAAGAGGCCGCTTGGCTGGAAGACTCCTTGGCCATATTTTCAAAACTGGGCTTTGGGCTGGAGCCTTTCGGCAGCAACACCTTTGTGGTGCGAGCAGTGCCGGCGGTGGCCTTGCGCCAAGAGGTGCAAAGGCTTCTCTTGGAGCTTGTCGCATCGGGATGCGAGGGGGCAAGGTCCTTGGGTGCAGACGCTCTCCTTGAAAAGCTGCTTCAATCGATGGCCTGCCGGGTAGCTATCAAGGCAGGACAGAGGCTAGGGATGGATGAGATGGTAGCGCTGCTACAACAGCTGGACGGATTGGATCTCTCCTCGACCTGTCCGCATGGCAGACCCCTCTGGTGGAAGCTAACCCTGGGGGAAGTGGAAAGGATGTTCGATAGAGCCTGAGCAAAGCGCCAAAAACCAGCTAGCAGCGCGCAGCGGGCAGCAGGCAGGGGTATACTAACTATATGTACAAATCTGGCAGCTGCCAACTGGTTGCTGCCTGCTGTCTAAACTGATGACCATGGAGGCACAAGCAGAAGTCAAATGCAAGCAGAGAAGCCCAAGGTAGTAGCAGTGATGGGTCCTACCGCGGTGGGTAAAACCGGGCTGGTTATGCAGTTGGCCAATGATTTAGGCGGTGAGATCGTAAATGCTGACTCCATGCAGGTTTACCGCTTTATGGACATTGGTACGGCCAAGCCCACAGCAGAGGATAGAGCACAGGTAACCCATCATCTTCTGGATATTGTCGATCCCGATCAGGACTTCGATGCCAGCCTTTACAGTAGACTGGCAAGGGAGGCGATCCACAATCTGGTGGACCATGGTAGGGTCGCCATTGTAGTTGGTGGAACCGGGCTATACCTTAAAGCGTTGTTCTACGGACTGTTCCCCAATGGCCATTCCAACCACAGCATCAGAAAGCGTCTCCGTCGAGAAGGGGAGAAAGACGGCGGAGTGGAACTCTATAACAGACTCAAGAAGATAGATCCCCGCGCTGCCGAAAGACTTCACCCGAATGACCTTATGCGGATTGTCAGAGCTTTGGAAGTGTGGGAGTGCACAGGTAAGCCCATGTCTGTGCTTCAAAAGGAGCATGCTTTCAAGGAAGAGCCATTTGTCACCTTGAAAATTGGCTTGAAACGTCCTCGATCCGAACTCTACAAAAGGATTAACAAAAGAGTTCAAGAAATGATGGAACTGGGGCTTCTAACCGAGGTCAGAGAGCTTTTGGACCGAGGCTACGGGCCTCATCTCAAAAGTATGCAGGCATTAGGCTACCGCCACATGGTGCAACATCTCATAAACGGAATGAAAATTGCTGAGGCAGTAAAGACAATGAAGAGGGATACCCGCCACTATGCCAAGAGGCAGATAACCTGGTTTGGCGGTGACCAGGAGATCAGGTGGTTCACCCCTGAGTCGGTGGGGGAGATTTCCAGCCTGGCTAAAGAGTTTATGGCGCGTTTCGAAGAGAGCAACAGCTGAGACAAAAGAGTTGACAAAACCTTGAAGGACCTATACAAACTTGCTTGTTGATCTGTAGCTCGACGCAGCTACAAGAAAACATTAGGAAATCATAGGCGGCCTTATTCTATGGCACTAAAGGGTAACATCGAGACATTCTATCTGTCCAGTATCCTGCAGCTTCTTGCGCAGGATAAAAAGACCGGTATTCTCACCATAGCCGAACAAGACCGAATTGTTCGGGTTTACATCAAGAATGGCAACATCGTCTATGCAGTGGGCAGCCAAAAAGAGGTAAGGCTGGGCTACCTCCTTCGCACCAAGGGTATTATCTCAGCCGAAGAGCTCCAGAAAGCTCTTGCTCTCGCCAAACAAAGAAATGAAAAATTAGGCAAAATTTTGGTGGAAAAGAGCTATATCTCTTCAGAGACACTTAAGAAGTTTATTCATCAGCAGGTGCGCGATATCCTCTATGACCTCTTCTTGTGGAAGCGGGGAGACTTCGAATATGTTGACCAGGACTTCAATCTGGATCAAGAGTTCGTTACGGAGCTGAATCATATGGAGGTTATCCTAGAGGGTACTCGCCGGGTGGATGAATGGAGTATTCTAAAAAAGAACATTCCAGATAAACAAATGGTTTTCAAGATCAACAGGTCCGTGGAGGAACAGCGAGACACGGTGAATTTGACCGCCAACGAGTGGCGCATCATTTCGCTCATCAATGGGAAGCGATCGGTACAACAAGTGGTTGAAGATAGCGGCAACGACGAGTTCAGCGTCTACCGGGTGATTAACTCCTTAATTTCCTCAGGCCTTATCGAACAGGGCGCAACTGTGGCTGCCATACCTCCTGAGGACAAAAGTGAGGCCCCTGCTATCATTCAGATATATCACCAGGTGCTGCTCAACCTCCTGAAAATCACGCAAAAGAGCGTGGGAAACCGAGCTCAAAATCTTTTGGAAGAGGCCAAAGCTCAAGTGCCCGCCCAGTTTTCCAAATTTCTTCGAGCCTATGACTGCCGAGGCGATGCAAAGAAGAATCTTAAACTGATCCTCGGGAGCTCACCTAAATCCACTCCGAGTAATCAAGAACTGCTCAATGGTTTCAATGCCTGGATCTTTGCCATACTTCACAAACAGAAGGAAGTTTTCACTGAGGAGCAAATGGCGGCGAGTCTAAAGTCTTTGACCAATCCGGCCGCATCCTGGCAGCAGTTCCCAGTAAAATCCAACCTCAAAGGAGCCGTCTTGAGTTCCATCATCCAAACGGTGGAACAATTTCAACTGGGGCTGGACCAGAATGGCAAAGGCAAGGGAAAGGGCATACTCTCATTCCTCAAGCGCAAATAAGTTCTCTTTTTTCCCTCCGCCCTCCACAAAAAAATTACCTTCCCGATTAATTAAGACTTGACAATAACGAACGTTCGTATTATTTTGCTTACTATGCAAAAGGGAAAAGAGACAAAAATGGCCATTCTGGAAGCCGGCTTGGATATGGCAAGTCAGTTGGGCCTCGAAGGCGTAAGCATTGGCTCTCTTGCTAAGGCTACGAGCATGTCTAAAAGTGGATTATTCGCTCACTTCCAATCCAAAGAGAACCTTCAGATTGAAATATTGGAGTACGCTGCCCGTGTTTTTGCTGAGAACGTCATTGTCCCGGCCTTAGACAACAAGCCGGGTGTTCCTAGAATAAAAGCGTTGGTTAATAATTGGATAGAGTGGACTTCCCAATTGACGGGCGGATGCATCTTTGTTTCGGCCAGCGCAGACTATAGCGACAGGCCTGGAAGAGTGAGGGAATGCCTGTTGCGTCAACAAAACGATTGGATCGATTGCCTTCGCCGCATAGCACAATCGGCAATAAAGGCTGGCGCATTCAGGAAGGATGCAGACTGTGAACAATTTGCCTTTGACCTTTATTCTCTTTTGCTCGGTTTTCACCTTTATGACAAATTACTTGACGACTCTGAAACTAAAAAGCGTCAAGAACAAGCTTTGAATCAACTTGTGGCCAACTATCAATAAGTTGCTATCGATTCTGTACTTACTGGCTCTATGGTTGGAATTTCGTTCTCAGGAGGAAGACAATGTCAAGTAAAGTTTTAACATTGGGATGTAATAGTACGAACGTTCGTTTGTGTAAGACAAGGCAGAGAGTTACTCGCACTTTTTTTAATCTAGTTTGGAACCTTACCCCGACTCTTTCGAAAGGAATTATCAAAAGGATGTTCTTCACTCCAACCGGTTACAAAAGCACTCCTGTAGAAAGGCAGTATCTTGATGCTGGCGAGGAATTTGAAATTTCCATACACGACAAGGCTGTAAGGTGTTGGAAATGGGGGAGTGGCCCTAGCATTCTCCTCGCTCACGGCTGGAATGGCAGGGGCATCCAATTACATCATTTTATTGAACCAATGATACGGAGAGGGTATTCGGCAATCGCCTATGACGCTCCCGGCCACGGAGAGTCTCAGGGGAGAACATCAAGCTACTTTGAGTTTACCGACACCATCAGGACTCTATTAAACTCCCATGATGGTCACGATATCCGGGGTGTAATTGCCCACTCCCTAGGTGGTTCGGCTGTGGTCAACAGTATCCAAAAAGAAAATTGCCCCCTGGAAGTTGTCCTCATTGCCCCGGCCCTAAGGCTGAAAGAAGTTTTGTACGGCTATTTTGATTCTATCGGGGTACCGAGTGCTATATATGAAATCCTTATAAAAGAGTATGAAGATCAATTTGGCTACAATATGCAGCGAGACAACCCAATAAATCTATTGAGAAAAATCAACTCAAGGATTCTGATAGTTCACGACAAGGATGATCCCACTATCCCATATGATGATTCCAAGGCGATTTCAAAGAGATTTGCCAATGTTGAGTTGCACACCACTGAGCGTTTGGGTCACAAAAAAGTCCTTGCTGACAGCTCAGTGGTAACTCGCGCCTTGGATTATTTGGGGGAGCAGATACAGTGAGTGGAGGACAGAGAAATGACCAGGAGGGAGAATATCTTGGAGGAATACAGGAAAGGGGACTTGGAGAAGCGGTTAAATCTATTCATGGAATGTCCACCCCTCAGAAGCAGATTTTTGGAAATAGATCAGAGGGAAACAGCGGCAGAGTCGGTATTCTTCGAACCTCAAGAAGAAGATCGGGAAGTTGAGGAATCCCAGCACCATCGCGAGATCTTGGCCTGATCCCTTTGCTTGTACTTCATTCACTTGAGACGACAACACACCGGCGAAGCGTCGACCTTCCCCCTGCCAGTTCAGATAAAGAGTCCTATTAGGCCAAACAAGCCGATGGCAAAAAGCAAAACCGCCGTTATTCTCTCCAAAGGCCAGGAAGGTGCGTAGACAAATTGGCCACCTTCAAGCTGCCTCAAGACCTGCCAATGTTGAAGTACCGCCGCAAACAGGCCGAGAATAGCGAGGGCGATAAAACTCAGACCGAAAATCAGGGTGCTGTGGATGGGATCGATCCTTTCCCTCAAGCCAGCCGCTTGCAGATATCCATGCAGCTTGCCGAAACCGAAGCCAAAGCCAATGAGCGTGAGGGAGGTGCGCACCCACGCCATGAGCGTTCGGTCTGCAGCTTCCCGACTGCGTTCTCTGGCGAGCTCAGTTGATGTAATCTCACCTATCGGGTTCTGACTCATTTTTGTTACCGCTCCTTTTTCAAATAGTAATGCCAGTACATGCCTTCTCCATGCTATGCCAAGGCGAGAGATACCTCTCACCTCAAGCAACCAGGTGAATCCAGCCTCACCCTGCTATGATGGGAATGCCCAGTACGAGCTTTATCATAAGAATTAAGTGGATCGATTACAACTGCCTTGGTCAGTTCCTCACCTCACCGCAAGCGGCATCTTCGAGATACGGTATCAGCGACAAGCGGAGTCTCACTTTCGTGGCCTCGCGACAGCAATTCATTAAATATCCGGGGTAGACGACTGGTAAGATAGACAAATTAAGTCTGAATCTTGTCCAAGGCGAGATCAAGCTCGGTAGGCGTGCGCCAGCGCTTTTTGGGATCCTTGTGCAGACATTTTAGGATGGCCTCATCCAATTTTGCCGGAATACTTGCAATGTGGACTCGTGGGGGGACAGGGTACTGCTCGTTATGTTGTTTTTTGAAGTCCTCCGGGGATGGCCCTTCAAAAGGCACCTTGCCGGTGAGGGCTCGATAAAAAACCACGCCGAAGGAATAAAGGTCTGCGGCCTGCTTCAACTTTTCCGGCATCCGGGTGGGCGCACGGCTGAACAGCTCGGGTGCCATGTAGATTAGTTCGTAGTTGGACATTTCCTTGTAGTCCAGGGTAAAACCCAGATCGCTAGCCAGCCTCGCAATGAGGCCAAAATCTGCGATCTTGGCCCTGGTCAACTCCCCCTTGATTAGAACCCTTTTGGGATTCAATCCTAGGTGAAATATCTTTCTCAGGACATCGTCAGTACCCCTGTGAGAATGGGCGTAAGCTAAACCGTTGAGTAGGGCTTTGGCCAAACGGACTGCCTCTTTAATGGATAAGTTGGTTTTCTTTTTTAATAGGTCATCCAGGGTACTGTCAAAATCCTCGGTAATGAGATAAAAAAGGCCATTCCTCTCAGCCAAATCTAGGATGCGGGTGACGTTACGGTTTTCCATCTTCACCTGTTCATAACCCCATTTGACCATGAAGTCCTTGGCGGTTATTTCCCCTGACAGTGCGGGCGAGAGCGATTTGGCAACGCGAAGGGTTCCGCTCGGAACCTCTCTCACCTTGAAGAATTGATGGATCATATCCTCGCCGATTTTCTCCTGAATCTGGTATTGGATCTTTTCGTCCACTTTGAGTCTGAGCAAGACTTTACCTCGTGAGACAAGAGGATCTTGTGACTGGGTGGAAACTTTGGCCCGAATATCCTCATGGGTGGGGTCAATCGCTGCAGCCCGTTGGAAGTAGGATTTCGCCTGGTCATAAAGGCTTTTTCTCTCACAGGCTTTCCCGAGGAGCATATAAAAGTTTAAGGTTTCAGGGCCGGGATCAAGAGAATCCACCCAGGGAACAGCGTCTTCTAGAAGCTCCAAAATACGGTCATAGTCCTGTCTTTCGAAAAGAGCCTCGCCCAGCTCACTAAGGGCGGTTATTTTATAAGGGTTGTCCTCGAGCATTACCTCTAAATATTCGTTGGCTGCTCTGTCGAATTGACCGGCGCGAAGAAGGAGACGAGCGAATTTTAGCCGGGTGTCAATTCCGGCACCCCCATTATCAAGCATTTGCTGGTAAATAGAGGTGACCTGCTCAATTGCTTCCTTGTTTGCAGGATCTTTCTCCAGTATTTGCTCATAAAAAGGCATGATCTCTGCAACCACAGCCTGTTTTTCCTTCTCCATTTGCCGGAGAGTTTTAATGGCTTTGGAAAATTGTTCATTCTTTAGGTGAAGCTTGACCATATTGAAATAATAGCGATCACCCTCCTTTGCCAGGGTTTTGACTTTATTGGCTGCGGTGGCATGCTTGGGATCCCGCTCGGCAAGCTTCTGATAAACTTGTAAGGCTTCTTCCTTATCACCAGCCGTTTCGTAGCCCGTCGCCAACTGAGCAAGGACCAGATTTCTGTCAGTCTCACTCAGGTCCTTGCGCTTGTAAGCAGCTTTGAGCATCCGGATGCCCTCCCCATGCTGTCCCAGTTGGATATACGCTTTACCAATCTGGAGAGAGCATTCGGTGGGTTGAAAACCCAATTCGGCTGCTCGTCCAAACTCTTGGATTGCGTCGGTAAACATCCCTATGTCCAAAAATGCTTGTCCTCGATTGAAAGCAGCGCTACCTTCGTTTTCTCGAGGAGCAACGACCTCTTGCACCGGAGCCTCTGGGGCGTTCCCGAAAAATTCCGCCTCCTGGCGGTCAATATTGGCTAGCTGTTCTTGGATGAATGCGCGCTGGCTCTTGGAGGATTGAAGCAGGGTGGGATTGGCAGCACCTTGTTCTGAGAGAGATCCGAGTTCGGTCAGGACTTTTTTGTAAATCTGACGGGCTTCATCGAAGAGACCTTGGGTAAGGTAGAGTTCAGCCTCGTCAATCTTCTCCTGGATCTCTGGAAAGTCATTACCGCTAGAGTTGTTACTGATATTTCCTTGCATGGTCAGAGAGGACCCCGAACAACTAATTTGCTAATACCAGAAGAGGGTGTCCATTGAAACCGGTGGAGGCTTAAGATAGTACGTTGTCCGGATTGATAACGTTAATCTCAAAGTCTCCTTCAATAGTGGCCGTGCCACTCACCTCTCCTGGTAGTGCAGCTTTCTTATAGCCTTTGACGTCATAAGGCGTCCTTTGCATAACTTCGTCAGTCAGCAAACCACCGTGGCGCTGACCGGTGCTAAGTAGGACGATGCCTCTGACTGGGGCTACTGCCTCGGTGTCTTCGCTGCCAAGAATCTTCGGACTCAGGCTGATAAGAGGAAACTGTAACTTCTTAAGCTCTTTGGGCTTTAAATCAGCAAGGGGGCCAGTAATTCCCCGCTTAATACTGCGAAACGCCCCCTTGAAGTCCGCCAGTCTGGCGTAACCTCTCTTGCGGATAGCCTTTGCCTTGCCTTTGGAAAGCTTGAAAACATTGGCCACTGCCTCCGTAGGCACTCCCAGTGTATTGTTGGCCACATCAGCTAGGTATATGGTGGCCGGTATGCCCGGTTTCGGGCTCAAGGGCTCTGAAGGAATTTCGTCTACCAAGTCCAGCACCGGTTCAGAATCCAGAGATTCCATGAGATCATCGGACTCAAATGAAAACTCTTCGGTAGAAAACTCATCCATTTCCGCTGGAGCGTCTTTAAAGGCTATGCCCTCATAACTTGCCGCTGGGGCCCCTGCCTTGCCAGTGAGGCTTCGCTGCAATTGAGAAGTTGCCTGGCTTATCTTCTGAATGGCGTTCTCTATTGTCTTCACCTGAGAATTAATTGCAGACTGAGCATGGGGAGCAACGGTACCCGCTTGTTGTCGGCCAAGATTTTGCTCAAGTGTGGCCAGCGCTTGAACCAGATTTCCAGATAATTGCTGAGCTTCGGAAATTCTGACTTCCAGATTATCATGGGCAGAACTAAAATAATTCTCCAATTTCGCCAAAGCAGGCTTCCCGGCCATGGCCTTCAAGATACGGCCAAAAAAGTCTCTGGTTTCCTCGGTGAGAGCAGCCAGTCCGTTAGCTAACCGACCACTGTGGTCTTTTGCTTCCTTCACCAGATTTTGCAAAGTCGCGGGAATTTCTCCCACCCCCACCGCGGGTGCAGGAGCAATCTCCTCGGGCTCCACCATCGGCTCCGGTGACGGCTCCTCCTCTGGGAGTTCTTCAAGCCCCAGTTCTTCACCCAAGACTTCTTCCACATCTCCTTCTTCGTCGAGAAGGGGGGCGAAGGGAAGATCTTCTCCAGGTGTTTCCTCGGTGACCGGTTCTTCTTTAAACAACTCCTCTAATGAGGGCTCCTCATCGAGATCTAGGGACAGAGCCGGTTCTTCTTCATGGTCTGCCGTCAGGGTTGATTCTTCCGGAGCAGGTTCGTCGAAGGTCAATTCCTCAGCAGTGATTTCTTCCAGGATAGGCTCTTCTTCATGGTCTGCCGTCAGGGTTGATTCTTCCGGAGCAGGTTCGTCGAAGGTCAATTCCTCAGCAGTGATTTCTTCCAGGATAGGCTCTTCTTCGAGCTCTGCCGCCAAAGTTGGTTCTTCCACAGAGGGTTCGTCGAAGGTCAATTCCTCAGCAGTGATTTCTTCCAGGATAGGCTCTTCTTCCGATGGTTCTTCCAAAAAGGGTTCGTCTTCAATTATCTCTTCAGTGACCACCGCTTGTTCGGTCAAGTCTTCGAGCTCTGGCTCCTCCGCTGTGATTTCATCCAAAACAGGCTGCTCGGTCGGCTCGGGTTCAACCGCTGCGGCTTCCTCTGCCGGTGCCGGAGCTTCCCGGGGTTTTACCCGTTGAATCTCTGCCTTCACTCGCCTAAACTGACTGAGTAATTTGTCCATCACTTCGCTGCGCTCTGAGTCTGTAGGCGCTGGCTCTCGCACAAAAAGATCGAGTCCTCGTATGGCTCCGTGGAGAAACTGAACGGAAATAGGTGAGGCTGATTCCTGTGCAGCGCGCAGGTATTGGAGAACTCCCAAAGCCATTTTGATAACTGCCATGGAGTGACGGTCTTCACTCAGCTTGTCGCTCACAAGCTGGAGTTCTTTCTCAAATTTTCCGATGGACTCTGGGGTGATTTCCCAATCTAAGGTGAGAAGACTCTCTTTCAGCTCAGCTAACTGATCGTCCGCGAGATCGAGCTGCTCCACGGGAGTTGGTTCTGCCGCTGGTACGTCTTTGGGCTCTTTTGCTGGTTTTTCGGCGGGCTCATCGGGTTTGGCAGGCGGTGCCTCTTTGGTTTCGCCTTTTTTTACGAAGAGTTCATCGATCGCCTTATCGATATCCGCCTCGAGTTCGCTTGCATCGACTCCAGCCAAGGGGTCGTCGGTTAAATCCATGTGCCCCTCCTTCTGGCAACTGAGGGTTTTTAACGAGATAAAAGCTTGCGGCTCACATATTTGACCGTGCGCTTGCTGATCTCTCTCAGGGTCTCAAACACACCGTCACCCTTTAGGGCACTGCCGCTGAACCAAGGTACTTGCAGTTCCGAGTTCATGTCCTCTTCCATCTCCTCGACGGTAAGGATGGGAATATTGGAACCGCCTAGGTCCCTCTTGTTGAATTGAAGAACGAGAGGGACTTCTTTGATATCTAAATTGTCCTCGGCAAGATTCTGTCTCAGGTTTTCGAGACTTTCCACGTTCTTCTCTTTTTGCACCTTTAGAGAATCCGCCACGAAAACAATGCCATCTACGCCTTTGAGAACCAGCTTGCGGGTGGCATTATACATGACTTGTCCAGGGACGGTATAGAGCTGGATCTTGATGCTCAATCCCTGAATCTTGCCGAGTGCCAAGGGCAAAAAGTCAAAAAACAAAGTGCGATCACCCTTGGTGTCTATGGTGACCATTTTGCCACGGACGGCCTCGGTCATGGCCTGATGCAGGTAAAGCAAATTGGTAGTTTTACCGCCTCTTCCAGGCCCATAATAAACAATCTTACACTGTACTTCATTTTTGCTTAGATCGATAAAAGACACAGTTACTGCTCTCCGCCCAGAATAGGTATCAGCGTCTCGGTGACTTTCGCGGTATTCAATCTAATCAGCCCTAAGGAGACTTCTTTACCAAAAAGAGTTATGAGGATGAAGCCCTTGCCAACCTTGGTGAAATGGATGTTCTCGTTCTTACCTTTATGGAAGAGAAGGGCGAAGTCATCTTCTCCAATCAGCTTGGCAATTTCGGCGGTGGCACCGAAATTGGCGGCGGAAAGCGCGGCTAGTGCGACAACATCGAGATTGGCAGGATCACCCCGATTAACAATGAGGTTACCTGAGCGGTCAACCAAGAGGACGCAGTCAGCTCCACCTCTGAGAAGATCTTCGTCGAGAACATTGATGATGTTATCTATTGCTTCTTTGGATAAAACGAGATCCATACCTCACCCGCTTTCGCCAGCATCGTCTCAGATAAAATAGGGGCTTTGAGACGTATGCTTTCAATTTCCCTAGTAAAATAGGTCACAGAATCTATAACAGCATTACTTTAAAAATGCAAACACTTTTGTTCTAAAGAATAAAAACAATTACTTACACCCCCCAAGTGGTGAAAGGGTGTGGTAAAGTCCAAGCTTATCCATGCAAATGTCAGACCAATTCGCAAGTAGCTATTTCCGCCGATGATGCAAATCCTCATTATCTGTACGCGGTTCTACCTCCATGCCCAAGCCACTTCATTAACATATGATCGCTGTCCTTTTGAGCGCATCTAATGGGAACCAGTTCATCCTCTTGTCAAACTTGTTCTGCCTGTCAACCGGCGGGTGTGTCAGATAAAACAATGGGGGTCCACTTGAAGTGCTGTTCTATAGCCTCTGAGCAGAATGACAGCATGCTTTGTCGTCTTTCTCAATGCACAATAAAGTCTGAGATCCACGAGCAAAACGCGAGAGTGGCAACTTCCTATCAATCTATCAATGCGCGCCATTTGCCCGCGGTTACAGTTCTTTGTGCTGAGAAGTCTGCTCAGAGAAAATGGCCGGGCAGTGGGGAAATGATTGTCGGGGAGGCTGTTCTTTTAGCTTGCATGATTATTGCAGTGACGGTTATTGGTAGACGCTTATTTTGGCAGGTCTGACAGCCGGTGAATCGGGCACATTTGTCGGGCGGAGTTCACTCTGAACCGTTGGTTCACTGCTAATAGCATAAACGTAGTGGAAGGTCAGATTCCATAGTATCCCATCCGATCAAAAATGAATCCCAATACTCTTCTGAGAGGTGTCAAAAGGATGTGGTTCAAACACTTCACTTGTGTCTTATTGGCCATCCTGGTTCCAACTGTAAGTTCATATGCTGTCGACTACGGGCTGAGATCAAGCTTACGGCAAATCAGAGCAGTTAGGGGAGAATCGGCATATGCGGACACCGATCTTATCCGAGTTTTTCAGGATAAGCGCGTACTTTGCGAATATTACATGGTCAAGAAAGGCGACCGCATCTGGGACATTTTGGACAACAAGATTCACGGCTCTGTTTCCCAAATCATCCACTGGTCCAGGGTGCTGCAAACACTTAACCCTGAGGTCGCCAATCTCGATTTGATTCATCCAGGCCAACGTTTACTGGTTCCCCTAGGATTTCTCAAGGGAGCCGAGTCTCATAGGACAGAAACCTCCACAGACCGCCGTACGACAATCTACGAGGTGAAACGGGGTGATTCACTCTCTGAGATTCTTAGTAATCAATTCCATTATCCAGAACATCTCATTTTCAACGAGGCAATTAACGCTGTAGAAGAATTGAATCCGAATATCGAGAACTTGAACCAGCTCAAGCCGGGACAACGTATTGTCATCCCTATGTCTGTGCCCATTGGCTCGAAAAGTACTGCTGACACCACCTCGCAGGCCGAGGTTGGAGCACCAACGGTTCCTGCAACCAGATCAGAGCCGCCAGTTCGAGGCTCAAGGCAAGAGCTGAAAGGAGAGCTAACCGCAAATAAACTCGCTGATCTTACAGATAGCATCAAAGAGAAGCGGATGCTTGGAGAAAGAGGGGTTGGCGACACGGCTGACCAGGAAATCATTGAAACCGTCTCAAATAACCGCTTGGTCTCTCCTCCAACCCCAGGAGAACGACAGCGTCAGGTGCTCGCAGAGGCCGTCATAGCAACGGTAGTGGCTCTGGGAGGAAAGGGCTCAAACAAAGGACTCTACTCTCTCCCAATTGGAGGCCAAGGAGAGATCACCCTCGAATCCAACCTTTTCCCATTAGTAGAGTTTCCGAACGGTGAGAGCATGTTCCTGGATCTCAACGACCGTTTGCCCTCACAGCTAGCAGGAGCCATTCATGCCGTCTGGGATGATCGCTACCGCATAGTCAAGATCCGGGAAAAAGACAACTTTCGTTCAATTTGGCAACGCCTGATACAGCAGTTAGACAAGATGGAAGTTTGGAATAAGCGCGAGCCGCTCATTATCCGTACGCCTTTGCCAATCAGTATCCGGGGCGACTGGATTTTGACTGCTCCCGGACCTCAGGTCTCTAGAGGAAAGATTTTCATCGTAAATCTTCTTAAAGATGCCGAAGAGCGCACCGATCCGGCCTTGCAGACTTATTTGGACAGCCTGGGAATTCGAGTTGTAGATG
This sequence comes from Deltaproteobacteria bacterium, assembly GCA_022340905.1. Taxonomy (GTDB): domain Bacteria; phylum Desulfobacterota; class Syntrophobacteria; order BM002; family BM002; genus BM002. Next base: position 20,539 of record JAJDNB010000265.1, read on the forward strand.
TGCAACTGGGGGGTCAGTTAGAACAGGCCCGCGTTACTCCACCCATGAATGAGCAGGCCTTCAACGCTAGCGCAAATACTATAATCGTTCGTTCCCGACACGTCCCAGATTTGGTGGAAGCCTTCTTAAGAGTATTAGGACAACCATACCAGCGCGGCAAAAGAGTCAGGTTCGGCACTGAAACCAACGAAGGATTCAGCCTCACAATCAGTGTCGACTTCTATTTTAAGAGAGATGGGGCTTTCCACCTTATTGACTTTCAGCGGCTATCGCCGTCAATCCTCGACCTTTTGAAGCAATGGCATTATCAGGTGCTTGTAGTTGACCCCGAATGGGACGCCTCCCAGGTGTTTAGGGCATTGGAGGAACACCTAAAGCTCAAATCCGTTAATTCCTACAACACTTTCGTCTCGAGGCGAGAACCCAACAGAAACATCCACCTGAGCATCCCCGGAGAGGTGATTCGCGAGGGTAAACGGAGTCAGCTGATTACTCCAATGGTTCTGCCGGCACCACTAACAGACTTCTTGCAAAGACAGGACTTTAGTGTCCTCACCCACCAGACTCGGTGATGCAAATGTTTAAGATAAGCTCGTCCAGAAGGACTGCTGCGGATCAAAAGGTAAGGGGTTAGATCTTTTGTTGTGGTTACTGATGCAATACATTAAGAGATATTGAAGCCATGATAATTAGTTTAATCAACCATAAGGGTGGAGTTGGCAAGACCACGCTTGCGATCAATATAGCGTTTTATATTACGACTAAAGAGCAGAAGATTTTGTTCATTGATGCCGATCCACAAGGAAAAGTCCTGCAATGGCAAGCCATATGTGACAATAATACCTTTGATGTAATCCACCACCCAAAAGACACTTTGCATGCAGATATCACTGAACTAGCCAAGGGTTACGAGTGTATAGTCATTGATGCTCCACCAAGCAATCTTGATATAAATCTATCGATATTGTTGACTACAAAACTTGCTATTATACCCATTGAACCATCACCGCTCTCTATTTGGGCAAGTGAGGACACACTTTCCCTGATAGAGGATGCGAGGAGGCACAACAGCCAACTGGAGGGACGTTTTCTTATATCCAGAAGGGTTGTCGGAACAGCACAGGGGCGTGATGTCAGAGAAGAGTTAAACGGAATTGATATGGCTGTAATTAATACAGAAATATGCCAGCGGACCGATTACGTAAAATCGCTAAAAGAAGGTCTTTCAGTACTGCAGTACGCACCAGGCAGTGAAGCGGCAAAAGAAATTAGCGAACTATGCGAAGAGATCAAGTTCGACGCCTCCTACTCACCGAGCTTTCTTACAGACATAAGGAGGAACATCGATGATTACAAGGTGAGAGTTATAGAGAAAAAGCAGCATCCCAGAATAGTTCCCTTCGTAGCTGTAGACTTTGCTGTCCAGGGTCGTGCCTACCGGGGTTCCATTCACAACATAAGTGCTGGTGGAGCTTTTATCGAAACCAGAGAATCCTTTGATGTCGGAGCAGAAATAACAATGACCTTTCTGTCTTCAAAGGACCGAAAACCTATCAAGATCACCGGCGAGATTGTCAGAAGTGGTCCGCAGGGAATCGGCGTAAGATTCAAGGTACCCCAGAGAGATACAATCAATAAAGCCGTGACGCACGAAGGTTAACATCGCACGGCTGTAGGGTCAGTCCAACAACCGGCGCAGATCAATCAACTCTTGTTTGATTTCCTCTAGGGTTTGGTGTGGTGACGAGGGTGCGGAGGCGGGTTGAAGCTTTTTGCGGGCACCAGCAATGGTGAATTTTTCTTGGTGCAGAAGCTTTTTGATGTGAAGGAGCATCTCTACATCTTTCCGCTTGTAGATGCGCTGTTTTGATGGTGCCCGTCGGGGTCTAACCAGGGAGAATTCTCGTTCCCAGTAGCGGAGAACATGAGTAGGAACGCCGACAATTCGACTAACCTCACCAATTTTAAAAAAGCGCTTATTGGGAATGGTATCCATGACCTCATCGCCTAGGAAAATACTGAGGGCGAGAAAATTGAAGACTAAAATTCAAGACACAATAGTAAACAAATTGGCCATGAACCGCAAGGCTCAAGACAGCGAAACTAAGGCAGCCAGAAGTCAGAATCCAGAATCAAAAACGCATAGAGCATAGCGCCTAGGGTAAAAAGAACAATTTTCCAGACCTCTGATCTCCGACTTCTGTCTTCTAATCCCCGTTTCCCCGTTTCCCCGTGTCGTGCTCTTGTGCCTAGTTCTCTTTTCCCAGTGCCTAATTTGCAACACCGCGTGGAACAAACATCAGGAGCGCAACTGGGCCTCGAATGCATCAATCACCTTTTGACTCATTTCCTTGTGGAGCTCGTTTACTTCTGGATCAGTGAGACTGCGTTCTTCCGACCTGTAGGTTATGCGAAAAGCCAGACTCTTCCTATCATTTCCAACCTGGGTACCGCGATATTGATCGAATAATGTTATGCGTTCAGCGTACTGCGGTCGATGTTCTTCCAGATAGTCGAGTAGATCCTGTGCGGCCACTGAATCTGATACCACTACGGCTAGATCGCGATTGATTGCGGGAAATCGTGGTAGGCTCCGGAATTTTTTCACTGGCACTGTCTTTTCCATGAGGAGGTCAAAGTCGAGGTCAAAGAGATAGACTGGCCCTTTAAGATCAAAGCTTTCCAATACAGCGGGATGAATTTCACCTAGGTCCCCCAGATATTGGTCAGCGACTTGAATTCGGGCAGCGGCCTCAGGGATGAGGTAGGGAGCCGGAGACTCCGCAGACCAGCGAAGATCTCCAATTCCTAAACGCATGAAAAGAGCTTCCACCGCCCCCTTGACATCGAAGAAATCTACGAATTGACTGGGTTCGTTCCACCCCGGAGACCGTCGCCAGCCGCAGAGCAAAGCACAGAGGTTAAAGCGCTCTTCCGGCAGTTCCTCGCCTTTAATGGGGAAAAAGACTTTGCTCAGTTCAAAAAGTTTGAGATCGAAATTGTTTTGACGCTGGTTTCTGACAGCAGTTTCCAAGACATTTGGTATGAGGGAGGTCCGCATTACTGACTGGTCTTCACTCAAAGGGTTGCGCAAAGGAAGCAACTCTCGCCGGCGGTCTTCATCTTTTAGCTGCAGTAAATCGATGGTTCGCGGGTTGATGAATGAATAGGACACTATCTCGCAGAAGCCCAGGCTTGCTAGAGTCTCCTTGGTGTATTGTCTGATTACTTGATCTTCTGCTCGTTTCGCCGACGCCAATCGAGCCACCGCTGAAGCGCTAGGGATGAGATCATAGCCGGCCAACCGGGCCACTTCTTCCATGAGATCCACTTCCCGAGTCAGATCGGCACGAAAGGAAGGTGGCTCAACCACTAAAAGGTCTTCCTCGGCTGAGCTGACTTTCAACTGGATAGACTCTAAATGGTTCGAGATTTTTTCCCTGGAGAAATTCGTCCCAAGGAAACGGTTGGTTTTGGATACACGCAGCTTTATGGGTTCAAGCTTTACTGGATGCGGATAAACATCAAGACGACCTGTAGCAAGTTCACCCTCTCCCAATTCAACCATTAATTGAGCAGCTCGATCCAACGCAGTAATCACTCCTTCAGGGTCCACTCCTCGTTCGAAACGGTAAGAGGATTCAGTACTTAAGCCGAGGCCTTTGGCGGTACGCCTGGTCCCGGTTGGCTGGAAATAGGCGCTCTCAATGAGAACCGTGTTGGTTTCAGGAGTAATCTCCGAGTTGAGGCCTCCCATAATGCCAGCCAAGGCCACGCCGCGACTGGCGTCACAAATAAGCAGCATATCCCGTCCAAGTCGGTGATTCTGGCCGTCTAGGGTGACGAAGGTCTCATTCGGTTGGGCCCGGCGCACTACGATGCGATGTTCCTCCAAGCGGTGATAGTCGAAGGCGTGCAGAGGCTGGCCCAGCTCCATCATGACGTAATTGGTGACATCTACAATATTGTTTATCGCCCTAACTCCTTGAGCTTCCAAACGCTGACGCATCCATAAAGGAGAGGGCTTGATCTTGATATTTCTCACTATACGGGCTGCATAGCGGGGGCAGAGATCGGCGTCCTCGATTGTTACGGAGGATAAGGACTCCACCGGCGGTCCGGTCTCCGTTAAATTTAC
>JAJDNB010000267.1 GCA_022340905.1 Deltaproteobacteria bacterium
TTCGTCGAATAGTCAAATGGTTATGAATAGCCACGATGACGAGTTAACGATTTGCCTATTTTCCTAGTTTACCAATCGACCATTTGACTAATTGACTAAATGTTAGGGATTGCGGATTTCGAAATTTTACGCTATGCGCTATGCTCTTTGCGCTCTGCGAATTTGTACTGACTACTAGATTCTTTGATTGCGGATTGGATACCGGCAAAACAGGCCCAACTGGTTAAACCAACTAAACAGGATGATACGTTGCCCGATCGTAACTTTAAAACAGGGAACCGCAGAATGGCGAAGTGTTCACTCGAATATTCGATTTGGTGGTTTTTACAGGTATCATTCTCGTGTCGAAAACAGTAATCTGAGCCCTGGAGATCCCTATTGTGGGGACTTATCTTCATAACGTATAGTTATATGCTGTGTAGTGCGATCCGTTTAGGGTGCCTTGATTTTCTGCAAAAAGCGCATATGCTGAAAAGCATATTGTAAACAGGCTTCCAGGATGCAAATGAAAAAATCGAAATGGCGCACGCTTGTAAAGTCCATTGGCGTCAATCGCGCAGTTTTTGCTCTTTCAGTCGCACGAATGGCGGATGCAATGGGAAATAGCATCCTGTTTATCATCATTCCGTTGTACGTTGCTGCATTACCTGAAATCTATTTTCATCTTCCGCTGCCAGTGATGGTTGGCCTGATCATCTCGCTGTATGGCTTTGTTAATTCTGCCTTTCAGCCTCTAATGGGAGCACTGTCCGACAGTCTTGGTCGCCGTAAAACACTTATTCAGGTAGGTCTGGCATTGGTTGGTACAGGCACCCTAGCCTTTATTTTTGCGCGGAGGTTTGTTGATCTGCTGGTCTTGCGCACGTTGCAGGGAGTAGGGGTTGCCATTACCATTCCTGCCTCGCTGGCGCTTATGGCAGTCATTACGGAAAAGGAGACACGCGGCGGGTCGATGGGGTTCTACAGCACGATGAGAATGCTGGGTTTCGCTCTAGGACCACCCATTGGAGGCTTTCTCAAAGTCCGCCTTGGATTTAATGCCGCTTTTTATGTGGGTGCGGGATTTAGTTTCCTGGCCATGCTACTCGTTCAAATCTGGGTGCATGATGTGCCGGTACCTAAGAAGGCTACAGTTCCGAAAAAATTTCAAATCATTGACCCGTCCCTGCTCAATGCGGGCATCTTAAGCGCAGCACTTGCGACCTTTGTAATGGCCAATGGTTTTTCTATGGTGACAACTCTGGAAAATGAATTCAATGCCCGCTTGGACATGACTGCGCTTGGCTTTGGGATTGCATTCACTGTGCTCATGGTTGGTCGACTGGCGTTTCAAATCCCACTTGGGCGATTATCCGATTTTATCGGCAGAAAACCGCTTGTGCTGGTGGGGCTTCTGTTGATGGCCCCCGCTACTGCTTTGCTGGGAGAGGTAAACACCATTAATCAACTAATGCTTGCCCGCTTTTTCCAGGGAGTTGCCTCTGCCTGCATTGCCGCACCTGCCTTTGCCGTGGTTGCGGACTTGTCACAAAGGGGTGGTGAAGGCCGGCAAATGAGTGTGATTACCATGGGATTTAGTTTGGGCCTTGCGGCGGGTCCGTTGTTGGCCGGTCTTTTGGCTGTATTGTTTTTTGAACTGCCTTTCTTGGTGGGTGGTTTAATGTCCTTGGTAGCGGCCTGGATAGTGTTACGTTGCATGCCGGAGACGGTGCAGCGAAGGGCCATAGTCTTCGGTAACCGGGTCAAAGGAAAAGGGGAAAAATGAAAAGATAGAACTGGTGTGAATCTAAATAGGGCTGTCTAGGGCAGTGGTTGGGCGAAGGGACATGCAGATAGCACCAAAACCGAACGATAGGGCGAAGAATCGTGAAGCCAGTAACCTGGTGCTGCGACGGTTTTTCGCGCGCGCCTACTCCCGGGCAGTGCTTCCTTACCTGGTGGTGGGGCTGCTGCTGATCGGAGCCATTGTTATTGGGGGCCGAGAAATCGAGCATCACATCTCTGCAATTGAGTCATGGATCGCTAAGCTTGGACCGTGGGGCGTGCTCGCCTTCATCGGTCTGTTCGTGCTGGCGACGTCGTTCCTGTTGCCCGATACTGTACTGTGCATCATCGCGGGCGCTCTTTTCGGGATGGGCTGGGGCGTCGGGGCGGTGGTCGTGGGCAGCATTATCGCCGCGGCGATTCAGTTTGCTCTGGCACATCAACTCCTGCGGCCACTGATCCAGCGGACTCTTGCGGCGAGACCGTCGCTGGCTGCAATTCAACGCGCTGTCCGTGGTGACGAATTTCGCTTGCAGGTACTTTTGCGGTTGACACCGCTGAATCCTGCAACAATCAGTTACATACTTGGCGCTGCCGGCGTCCGGTTCTCAGGGTTCCTGATTGCTTGCCTGGCGCTCACGCCCAACTTGGCAATCGAAGTTTACTTCGGGCATGTGGGCAAGCACGCGGCGAGGTTGGTGGGCAGTAAAGCACGAACCGTGAACTTGCACGATCTGGCGATCATTGGCGGACTCGTGGTGTGTGTCGCAGTGATGGTTCTGGTGTCGAGAATGGCCCGCAAGGCTGTCACCCAGGCCGTGGATCAGAGTGATACCGAGCGGGCCGAGTCAGACAGCGATACTGTGAATTGATATGCATTGGTGCCGGGGGCGGAGAACAATCCATGTTTCCTCCCCTCGCCAAGCAACCCATCTTGTCATAGTTCCTTGCATTGACATGAGCCGACACCTTCATCTAAGATAAAAATAAGCTCGATTACTCTTTCTAACCCAACCTCAAGAGACCACTCCTCTAAGCCTGAACCGCAAATTTGCTATGTAAGCATAGAGGTCGAAAGGGGCGACGAGTGCTCTGTCAGAGTCTCGAGAGAAAACTCTAACTGTCGCTGCTGAGCCCCAGAAGATACGCTTAACTTTTCCGAATTGTTTCCAACAAGCCTGTTTTTATACAGGATAAACAACATATTTTTACAGGGAAGGGAAAATACACCATGTACGATTTTATGCTTACCCCAGAAGAACGGGATCTTAAAAAAGAGGTTCGCCAGTTTGTCCTCGAGGAGGTCAGCGCTGATTTCTTGCGGAAAATGGACAAGGATGAAATCACCTATCCTCGCGAATTTGTCTTAAAGCTTGCTGAGAGAGGGCTACACGGCATACGATTTCCCCAAAAATACGGCGGCCGAGCTCTGAGTTGGGTGGCTGAAGTTGCGGCTACTGAAGAAATCGGCTGTCTTGGCATGGCATTAGGATGCGCTTTTGTCATGCCGTCCATTGTGGGCGAAGCACTGAACATCTTTGGCACGGAGGAGCAAAAAGAAAAATACCTAAAACCCTACATCCAGGGGAAATTAGTGGCTGCCGAGGCTTTGACCGAGCCACGGGGTGGCTCCGATTTCTTCGGTGCTATGACCAGGGCTGAACTTCATGGGGATCATTTCTTAGTAAACGGCATGAAACGGTTTATCGTTGGCGCTGAAGGAGCTGACTTTTTTCTTGTCTACTGTAAAACAAATTTCGATCCAAACGCCCACAAACATAATCGGCTCAGCCTCCTGATAGTGGATCGCGGTCCCGGAGTTAAAACGGAATATCTTTACGGGTTAATGGGTTGCCGCGGTGGCGGTACTGGGCGGTTGGTATTTCGGGATGTAAAGGTGCCCAAAGAAAATTTGGTAGGTGAACTGCATGGCGGCGCGCTTTGCTTTCACCAGATGATGATCCCAGAGCGCCTTACATCTGCTGCCGGCTGTTTAGGAGTTTGGGGCGCACTTGATTTGGCGGTCCGATATTCCCACAAGCGCCGTGCATTCGGCCAAGAAATTCGGAACTACCAAGCAATCAGTTTCAGGGTAGCTGATTGTATTACCCAACTTGACGCCGCCCGAGCTCTAACATACATGGCTGCTAGAGCCGTCGATGAAAACTATCCCAGCGTCCGCCGGCTGGTCAGTGAAGCCAAAAGATTTACCACGGAAGCCGCCTGGGATGTGGTAAACGACGCCATGCAGATCATGGGCGGCATCGGCTATACAGATGTTTACCCCATTGAGCGAACACTTCGGGACACCCGACTTGGGATGATCTGGACCGGCACCAGCGAAATCATGAATCTGATGATTCAACACGAATATTACAATGAGGTACTTGATCCGTCATATGATCGTCGGAAAATGGAAAATGACGCCATGCATCCAGATGACAGCGAACGGTGCTATACGGATGACGATATGGAGCGGGTCTTTGGCGATGGTACTGTTTTATGACACAGCTTTTTTAGCTTGAAAACCGTGGTTGGGCTAAGCCATTTATAGGGCAAGGAGTATTTGGCTAGACGAACGAGACGGGGTCAGAGGACAGAGGATTGAATTGAGGTTTCAGCTGTCGTCTTTGTCTGATCTGACAGCCAAAACCTGGTACCTTTTGAAGGGCCCGGAGTCAGGCCAAATTACAAGGGTGAACGGGGAGGGGAGGATCATGGGCAGGCTTGATGGAAAAGTGGCCATTATCACGGGTGGCGGGCGCGGCATTGGGCGTGCCATTGCCGAGGGGTATGCTGGCGAGGGCGCGCGCGTCGTGGTTACCGCGGCGCGACAGCACTCAGAAATCGAGGCCTTCGCCGCTACATGGGGAGGAGAGCGCACCCTTGCGATCGTCGCCGACGTGACCGATCCCGCAGCCTGTGAGCACGTTGTGGCAGAGACGATCGCGCGATTCGGGAGCATTGATGTGCTCGTCAACAACGCCGGGCGAGGCATGAGATACGTCAGTCCACACTTCCTCACCGAGCCAACGCGCTTCTGGGAGGTAGAGCCCGCAGTCTGGCGCATGGTGATCGACACCAACGTGAACGGGCCGTTCTTAATGGCTCGTGCGGTGGTGCCCCATATGCTCGGCAACGGCACTGGGGCCATCATCAACATAAGCATGAATTATGAGACCATGAAGCGACAAGGCTTTTCGCCCTACGGCCCTTCAAAGGCTGCCCTCATATCGGAAACGGTCATCTGGGCCCAGGACCTCGAGAGCAAGGGCATCACAGTGAACGAAGTTCTACCCGGAGGGGCGACGGCCACGGGCATGATCCCGCCCACCATCTCTGAGGAACTCCGCCAAAGCCTGCTTCCGCCCGAGATCGTGGTGCCGCCCGCCGTCTTTCTCGCTTCCGAGGCGGGGCGCCATCTCACCGGCAGGCGCCTCGTAGCCACCGAGTGGAGTCCGGAGCACCCCGAGGGCCATTCTGCTGCAAGCGGCATCGGCTTCTAGCCGTGTGGCGGAAACCATCAAATCGATAGGCATCAATATTGCAGCCGTTCTGTCTCATGCAGCTTCATTCTTGTTGGCGGGCATATCCGCTTTTAAGGCTCAATAGTTATGGCCGTTGTGCTTGGTGATGTTCTACCAAAAACTTGAGGACTGCAGTGTCAGACGTTTATAGAGAGAGTTTTTTCAAAAGCGTCTCCCGACAGATACGTCGGTCACGTAGACCAGTGACCATCCTGTTTACTGATGTGGAGGACTCAACCGCATATTGGGATGAACATGGTGATCTTGATGGTCGGCTGATGATAGACCTGCACAATCGGCTGATTTCTCCGGTAATCAAAAGGTACCGGGGCAAGATTGTCAAGCACATTGGTGACTCTATTATGGCGTCTTTCAGGTCACCTAGAAATGCCCTGAAGGCTTCCATAGCTATTCAACAAATCTTGGAGAAGCGGCGAAATGAGGATTCGGCCTTTAGACTAAGGGTGCGTATTGGTGTCCATGCAGGTAAGGCTCTGGTGGAGGGGGGTGATATATTCGGAGACGCCGTGAATCTGGCGGCTCGCGTAAAGGGTCTTGCCAAGGGGAATGAGATCTACGTCTCCAGCAGACTGGCATCGCTGTTTCAAAAAGAGGACTTTGCTCTGAAAAAGGTAGGCAACTTTCTTCTGAAGGGCAAACAGACCGAAATCGCAATCTATAAATGTCGATGGCAGCAATACCCAGACCTTATTGAGGGGCTCGAACAGAATGTTTTTGTGCAAGTGGTGAGGAGGCAGAAACTTGAATTCCTCATATACTCCTGCGCCAGCATCGGTATAATCTATTTCCTCTTTCTCAAGTACTTGCGCTACTTTTTGGCTGACAAGGAGCCGTTGGCCCTGCTTTCCCTGAGGCTTCAACTCATTTTGGACGCACGCATTGCCATCCCGGCTGCCCTCGGAATTTTAACCCTGGTGGCGGTGTTTCTCGCTATTCGGACAAAAATCATTCCCCATTTGGCTCTCAGCCTTTTAAAAGGTGGTTTTGGCTTGGCCATCGGCTTCTTCTTGTTTTATGGGCCGGCACATTACCTTCACTATGTTCTCGGCCCTGACTGGAACAAAACGCTGCACCAGTCGGATCACCTCTTCGTTGAAATACTCGAAGAGAATGTGAACCTGCGCCGGGCACCGAGTGAAGACTCAGCTGTGATCTTCAAGGTTCCCGAGGGCACGATTCTGTTGCTTGCTGACGTTGCCAAGAGACGAAAGATGACGTGGAACAAGGTGTTGGTAGGCCGAGGAGAATATGGCTGGACCGCCCGCATCGTTCCCGCAAAGATCGGGGTACCGCAAAAACGGCTTAGCATTGCAAACAAGTTCTATTTCACCTACCTGGATTTTGGCGCTCTGGTTGCGGGGCTAGTTGGGTTCTTGTGGGGTATATTAAGTTTCAGGGTTCGGCCAATCTAAAGGCTCAGTAAGCTGTAAGCAGTGAGCGGTAAACGGTACAAGATGCTATTCGCAAGGAAATTAGTCATATAGGCAATTAGTCAAATGGTCGATTGGTCAATTGGGAAAATAGGCAAATCGTTAACTCGTCATCGTGGCTATTCATAACCATTTGACTATTTGACTTATTGACTATTTGACTAAGTTCCTAATTCTCTAATTTCCTCCACCACCTCAACCAGGAGTCCTTCAAGGGGTTTTACAAAGTTGACCAGGAGTTTCTGGACGGGAGCTATTGCAGGCTCGCCGAAAATGAGGTCACTCTGGGAAAATGGCAGAGGATTCCGGACGTCATCGACGGCAAAGGCGACGTGGTGGAGGACGGACTTGCCACCGAGGAATTTGACGAGCTTCGAATCCGGCTCGGGGACCACAAATTCTATCATTGCAAACCTGGTCGAGAAGGCGACAGCACACTGAAAGGCAGGCACCGGCCCCCAGACCAGCGGCTCATGGTCCTTGAGTCGCTCCCGACAAAGACTCTCGGCAACGCTTACAGATCTAACCACCATACCGACGTGATGGAATTTCATGAATCCCTCCTCGTAAAGCCCGCCTTGAAGGAGTAACACACATCAGTCTTGCGTTCCTTTCAAAGCTTGACGTTGTTGAATAACTACATAACTCAAATCGTACAACGATGTTACTATAAAAATGGGATCCTTTCTTTAACAAAACTTACCCAAAACTTACCGTGGGTAAAATGGGTAAAACCTTACAGAGGGCGTAGGCTCAGGTCAATTGTCAAGGCGTTGAATGGTCAAATCACGTGAGCATAGGGCATGGAGCATAGAGTAAAGCGAGACAAGAGGTCGGGCGAGACGAGCGAGATGGGGTTAGAGGACAGACGACAGCAAGTCAAATAGTCAATAAGTCAAATAGTCAAATGGTTATGAATAGCCACGATGACGAGTTAACGATTTGCCTATTTTCCCAATTGACCAATCGACCATTTGACTAATTCCCAAATTACCTAATTCCCTAATTTTCTAATTCTCTAGTTCTCTAATTACCTGCCTGCTGGCATAGAGCACGGAGTGAAGTGAAGAGAAGACGGAAGGGGGGGGTTAGCGAAGAAAAAGGACCTTGAAAAAGGCGAAGGAATTGGTCCGATTCTCGAGAGTTTTCATTTCAATCTTGAAACCGTACCATCCAGCAGGCCCCCAGATTCTATTGACAATGTCCCATAGGAGATATCTCCCTTTACCTTGCCTCTGCGAAAGAAGGTTAACTTGCCCTTGCAAACCATTTCGCCTTCAAAATTTCCTGCTACCAATGCAGTTTCCGCTTCAACGTTGGCATCCACCTTGCCATCTCCCATAATCTCCAGGGAGCCACACTTTATAGTTCCTGTCATAGAACCCTCTATGATTAGGGTTCCAGCTGTTTCAAAACGCCCTTCGAACTTGCTGCTTGATGAAATAACCGTGGTTTCATGCAATTTGGGTTTTGCCGTGTGTATGTCAGGTTTTCCTTTTCTTTTCTGCCACATGGTAGATCCTCGTTGGTTATGAGAAGTCCATGGGATAACAGCAACGGTGAGGTGCAAGGTTTATGCCCGCGCATCTGCTCAAATATTTCCCTGATCTATTCCGGCTCTGCCACAAGATCGCCAAGAAACTGAATGTCTTCTTCTGAGATATACTCAAAGAGAACACCAAAGAGGAAGGGGTAAGAAGTTTCAGATGAAGCAGTTTCAATGGACCAAATTGGTCTGGCAGTGACAATAATTGACTGGCGATTGGGAGGCCGGATTTCAAGGCGGAAATCTTGCCCGGGAGGTGGCAATTGTTGACAGTAAATAGATGCACCGGCTTGACTTATGCTCGCAATCTCTGCAGGTGTGGGCCGACTGGAGGGAATGATAGTGGCAGGCCATTTTGCTCCCGTCCGTAAGAATTGACGTCTCTCTCTTGGTCTGGTCATACTTTTATTTCCTTTGGTGGCTCCACTCAGTTTCTTTGCTGTATTGACTGTGCAGAATATATGCCAGAGGTTTTGCCTGTCAATTTTGATGGGCATTATATTTGTTATTATTCCCAGGGAAAACTCATCTCATACCAGGGCAGGTTTATCCTTACTGGTCGAACACTTGGATGACTGTCCTCAAGTTCTAATTTGAGTGCCTCCGAAACATATCTGAGAACGCCTTCGCGAAACCTCGGATTGACTTCTGCCCAGGTAACATAAAGCTCATGATTCTTGGCGTAAGCCAACAGGTCTTTGTCATTTCGTTCTCTGGCCAGGGATTTTCTGATTAATCCTTGGCCCGCGCGGAGTGCTACCGGATTTTCTTCACCTTGCCATATGACGTACACACCCTCAAGGCCATTGAAATGTCTATGGTCCAAATCCAATTCTGAAAGAATACACCATGCCCCTCTCTTACACTTTTCCCACTGAACAAAAGCATCTATGGATCTCTCACCGACTGCACTTTCTGGTGGTATTCCTATTGTTCGAGAGGCGGGATGCTTGTCCAGTTCTTGAATGTGGGCTACCGCTCTTTCCAACTCATTGGTTAGGTAGCGCGTACGGAGAATAGACTTTACTCTGAAACCCAGCTCAGACAGGTTTAGCGGTTTATGAATGAAATCGTCAGCTCCGGCCTCGATAGCATGGGTCTTATTGTCAACATATCCTGTCACCACAATGATCGGGATAAACTGTGTTTTCGGTTCTTCCTTCAATCGTTGACAGGCTTCTATGCCGCCAATTCCGGGCATATTTAAATCCAGTAAGATTACATCCGGATGTTCTTTCTCCGTTAGGTCAATGGCTTCTTCGCCATTTGAGGCCAAGATTACCTCGTATGCTTCACTGGTGAGGAATTCCTTGAGCAGATTCCTTATTTGCCTCTCATCATCTACAACCAGGACTTTTTCCCACATGGTGCCCCCTGCATCACCGAAAAAGTTCTATCCCCTCGGGTTTCATCGAGTGCAATCCAGATGCCAAAGGGATCGGTGGTGGGAGGAGGGATTTTTATAGTACTGATCAAGATCGATTTGCTCATGTATTAGAAAATAGACTGGCGACGAAAAAACATCGTTCAACTAATAGTTTGCTCTGTGGCATCTACGTAGTTTCGAGTCCTGTGCCAGCCGATGGCCTCTAAAAATTTTCCTTTTATGCTGGTATCTTAGCAAACTTATCAAGCAACTTGCTCAAAGTATTCCAAAATATACTGGTCCTTTGAGGTTTTTCCCATACTCCTGTTGTCACAACCATGAACTGTTGCTTGCCCTGGTTGGTCGAGATCAACCTTATCTTCTTGATTAAACATAGGAATGCCTCCATCTCCAAATCTAGCAGGGGTACAATTTCGCTTCCACCTGCGCATTGGCATACTATTTGCCGGACACTATGGGCATTAACGCTCGCCTTTGTTCTCCAGGAAATAAATAGATTCATACTTTACACGGTCCCTTGGTTACCATGGGTGATATGGCTCAAAAGGGGGTGATAAAGAGCAAGCCACTGCTGCAAGGTGATGTTGTGAAGTCAAGGTTGTAGGCAAAATAATCACAGAGGGAGAGGAACATGAAAAGAGTGACTATGATTTTTCTTGCATTGGCTATGGGAGTCTGCTTTACAGCAGGCGCGTTAGCTGCAGATAAAGATGCTATAAAAAAACAAGTAGATGAAATCGTTGTAGCCATCAATGGCGGCAAGAAGGCTGACGACTTCAAGAAGGCCGCACATAATGAACCCTATTATGTATTTATAATGGAGCAGGATGGAATGCTCTTGGTGCATCCGTCACTAGCTGGCCAAAGCCTGAAGGAAAAAGCAGAGCCTGTCTACGATGAGTGTGCAAAGGCGACTACTGATGGAGTGTGGGTTGACTATATGTGGAAAGGGAAGCAAAAGCACACCTATGAAAGAAAGACTAACAACGGTTTAATCGTGGGAAGTGGCTACTCAGAGTAATGAAACCACCTTCCAGCGATTAATTTGAACCACCGTGTGGGAGATAAGGTGCGCTGTCGTCCATGGAGCTTACCGTTCCGTGGACGACATTTCTTTCTGACCCGTGGTCAGTCCAAGCCATTTAAACCTACCTCGAAAAATCCATCAAGCCAACCAAATCCTCAGGGCCAAATCACACGAATGACATGCAAAACACCATGAATCGATCCAACTGGTCTGCATGGTTCTTGCAATCAGTCAGCCCAAGAAAGAGGGGATAGTTGATCTTCTCAGTCATTAGGAGTTTTATCTGCTGTTTTCCATAGCCTGGTATTTGGACTCATACCTGTCCTGAGGAGGGAGTGATAATGAAATGCTATGGTTGCTTGGGATTGCTTGTGGTCATGTTCGCTCTTGGCTGCGCATCGATTATCCTTCCAAAGGAAACCGTATTGCTTGGTGAAAGCCGTTACGCCGAGATGGAACAGCTCATGGAGAGTCGTGTCAAGAACATGGAGACCGCTTCGACTTCGGACCTTTTTCACCTGTGTCTAGCCTATTCAAAGGTGAAACGCTACGATAAGCTCTTTCCTTGTCTCGATCAATTTCAACAGAACATCGATGAGGGTGACAATCTGGTATTTGGCTTCGATTACTCGGCCGGGCCCTCTGCATTTCGCGGCGAAGCCTATATGGAACTCGGAGATTATGAAAAGGCGAAAGAGGAGACGGATCGGGCTTACCGCCTTGCCAAAACTGTCAACGCTGTTCCAGAGATGGTGGTGCACAATTTGACCACTGCGGCCCTTGTCCGGGCATTGATGGGTGAGCGCATGGCGGCCGAACGGTTGGCGGCTGAGCTTGAAGCAAGGGCTGTCCCGCCGGGCCAAGTGACTCGGGTCTCAGACAAAAACATTGGTTTAGCCAAGGTCTATATGGCTCTCGGTGACTATCGCCGAGCACTGGCGGCGATCAGGCGCGGGCAAATAAAGCGGCGGGCAATATTAGCCAAATTTGTACTCGGGCAGGAGTTCTTTACCTTCTGGGAACTTCCCACGGAATACATAAAGAACAAGTGCTTGCTGGAGACCGGCGAGATCACCGCTGCAAAAGCGGGTTACGATCAACTGCTGCAAATGGCTCAGACGAGGCAGAACGGAGATCTTTACTGGCTCATACTCTCTGATCGAGCTCGGATTGCCGTGGCCGAAGGTGATCGGGAAAAAGCCATCAACCTTTACATCGCGGCAGTTGAGGTGATCGAGCAGCAACGCTCTTCTATTAACACTGAGGCTAGCAAGATAGGCTTTGTGGGGAACAAACAAGACGTCTATGCTCATCTTGTAGAGCAGTTGGTGGAAGACTCTCGCTTTGAAGAAGCCTTCGAATACACCGAGCGCGCCAAAGCGAGAGCACTGGTTGATATGCTTGCCTCAAAGAGAGACTTTCAAGGAGGAAAGAGTGCCGATACAACACGTCTCAATGACTTGCTTGAAGAATTAGAAAAAGTTGAGATGGACAGTATCGTCGAGAAACCGGAGGCTTCGTCTCAACATCAAGCTGCTGTTCGCGGTATCATGGTGGAAATAAAAGATAAGATCTCAGAGACAAATCCGGAATTGGCCTCCCTGGTCACCGTAAACCCCCCAGACCTCTCGGAGATCCAGCGACTGATTCCCCCTGACGAAACCTTGATAGAGTACTTCGGCACCGAGGATAAGCTTTTCGCATTTGTAGTAACTCACGAAGGAGTTCAGGGACTGAAATTGGAAGCAACTGGCTGGGAAAAGGAAATCAATGAATTCAGAAAAACTCTGATGTTGCGGGACAGTAAGGAATTCAAGGCGTCGGGGCAGACCCTTTACGGAGAGCTGATTCAGCCGCTGGAGAGCATGATTGCCTCGAAAAACTTAACCATCGTTCCCCATGGTGCACTTCACTATCTGCCATTCAATGCACTTTGTTCGAATAAAGGCTTCCTGATCGACAATTACACTATACGAGTGCTGCCGAGCGGCACCGTCATGAAGTTTCTCAAGGGCTCAAATGAAGGTCAGGCTGGCAGTATCCTTGCGTTTGGTAATCCTAATCTTGGTAATCCGATCTATGATTTACCTGGTGCCGAAAAAGAAGCCATAGCCATCACAAGAGAACAACCAAACTCCAAGCTTTTCACGGGCGAGCAAGCAACAGAAACGTCTGCAAAACGATTTGGAAAACATTTCCGCTATATTCATTTCGCCACCCATGCCACATTCGATGCAGAGAAACCTCTTACCTCAGGGCTGCTTCTGGCCGCTGATGGCGAAAATGACGGCATGCTTACGGTGGGAGAGCTCTACGACTTGAGGTTGAACGCCGACCTTGTGACCCTCTCTGCTTGTGAGACGGCTTTGGGCAAGGTGGCGAACGGGGATGACGTGGTGGGCTTTACCCGTGGTTTTCTGTATGCAGGCGCCCGTTCCATTGTCTCAAGCCTTTGGAAAGTAGACGACCAGGCCACTTCAATACTGATGCAAGAGTTTTATAAGCAACTGCAGGGAAAAGACAAAAGAGAAGCACTGCGGACTGCACAAATGAAGGTAAAGAACACCTACAACTCACACCCATATTTCTGGGCTGCATTCCAGATCACCGGAGCGGTTGATTAGGTCACCGTGGGAGAAAAAGTATATGAACTGTCTAATTCGGCTCTGTCGTAGTA
>JAJDNB010000270.1 GCA_022340905.1 Deltaproteobacteria bacterium
CATATCTTTCTTGTGCTCGATCTTTGTGGCTGGAGTGGTGGTGGTAAATGCTCCCAGAGGTGTGGCGCTGGAGCGCTGGGTGCCTGTGTTCATGTAACCTTCATTGTCGTAACAGATGTAGAGAAAATTGGTATTCCTTTCCGCGGCAGCGCTCAGGGCTTGAATGCCGATGTCGAAAGTGCCACCGTCCCCGGCTATCCCTACCACGGTGTAGTCGGTCTTACCTAGTGCCCTGAGACCGGCGACGATGCCTGTGGCCGAAGCAGCGGTACTGGCGAAGGCGGTGTTGATATTTGTCAGTCGCACCGAGGTACAAGGATACAGCCCTTGCAGCACGGTCAAACAGGAGGCTGGGATAGTCAGAATGGCCTTCTCCCCCAAAGCCTTCAGAATGTGGCGATAGGCCAGAGACAAACCACAACCTGAACAGGCCCGGGTTCCTGGCATGATGAATTCTTCTTCGGGCAATTGCATTATTGTCGTGGTCATAATGCCAAGCCTCAAAATGTATACAAGTCTAGCCAGAACGCTGTGCGCTCTGCGCCATGCGGATCAGACCGAAATCCCCAACCACTGTGGGCCGTTAACCCGGCCTTTCATGCCCAGAAACTCGAGAGTAGCACCCTCCAGGTCGGAAGCAGCAACGGGTTTCCCCCCCAGACCCACAATGTAATTAGCTATGGAGGGACGCAATCCACCTTCAAAAAGGGCAGCTTTTGTCTCGGTGCAGGTGGCCCCCTCATTGCCGTAACTGATGTTCTTGTCGAAAATCACCACCTGTTTTGCACCTGAAAGTGCTTGTCGCAATTGCTGGGCGGGAAACGGCCTGAAGACTCGAAGCCCCACGACTCCTGTTTTATGGCCCTTTTCTCGGAGCATATCCACGGCGAGGGAAGCCTCATTGGTGAGGGACCCCATGGTAAGAAGAATGGTATCCGCCTCTTCAGTTTTGTATTCCCACAGCAGGCAGTCGTAGCTTCGACCAAAAATCTTTCCGAATTCGCCACCAACTTTGGCAATCACCTCTCCTGCCTTTTCCAGGGTCTCTTGCAGCCTCATGCGAAATCCCATGTAACTGGGGCAAGCAACACCCTGAGCGTTCGCTCTCGGTTCTGCCAGCATCACCGGGTTAATGTTTATGGGTTCCGGCCCGTCCACCTGCAAATGTGGCACATAGGGCGGAAGAAATGCATCTACTTGCTCCTGTTCTGGAATTTCTACTGGCATAACCGTGTGCGACAGCACGAAACCGTCGAAACAGACCATCATGGGAACGTGGACCTGCTCAGAGATTTTGTAACCCATGAGAATACTGTCCAAAATCTCTTGATTATCTCTACAGTAGATTTGCATCCAGCCGGTATCCCGCTGAGAAATGGAATCTTGCATGTCGTTGAAAATTGTCCAGGGTGCTCCAAGCCCTCTATTCGCCAGGGCCATTACTATGGGCAGTCGTGCTCCGGCTGCCCAGTGGAGTTGCTCGTGCATGTAGGCCAAACCGTTTGCTGAAGTGGCAGTGAAGACCCTGGCTCCTACAGTGGAGGCGGAAATGCACACCGTCAGTGCACTGTGTTCGCTTTCCACTCGAATAAACTCGGCTCCTAACTCCCCTGACTCAACATATTTCACCAGCGTCTCAGGAATCTTGGATTGGGGCGTGATGGGATAGGCAGCTATAACCTGTACCCGGCTGAGCTTGGCCCCCATTGCCGCTGCCTCGTTTCCACTGATAATTTCTACCTTACTCATAGATTATCACCAGCTCGGTCGTCCTCTACCGGATGACCAAAGGACAAATTAACCACAAAAAGCACAAAGCACGCAAAGGCTTTAGAGATATGAGATGTGGGATATGGGATGTGAGCAAAAACAACAGTGTATTACCTCATATCTCAGAACTCACATCTCACATCTTTTATTTCTTTGTCATCTGTGTCCTTTGTGGTGCTAATGTATCTTCCTTATTATTCAGCTTCCTCCTGGATGGAGCATTCACTGAGGGCGAATTTCTCCTCTGCTTCCATGCGGATTGCCTTTGTAGGGCAAACCTCGGCGCATACACCGCAGCCCTTGCAATAGGTCAAATCTATCTCAATCGGGATTCGCCGCTTTACTGTGCCATCGGGACAGTAGAGCCAGCATAAGTAGCAGGTATCTTTTTGCTTCTTACAAGGAGTGCACTTATTAAGATCGATGACTGGACGCTTGGCCCTCCAGTCGCCCGTTTTTCCCGCTTCTCCTCGTGTCAAAGTGGCACAGGCAGAAACAAACTGGTCCTTTTCTGACGCCATGGTACTATTTCCTAACCTCAAATAGGATAATACTGGCGGTCGTTGACCTCTCAACGATCTTTGCAGTCTTTTGTCACATTCGATGCATTATAACACTTGCGAGCAAGAAAGAGGATCAGGGCTCCTAAGAATAATCCAGAAAGTCTCCTTTCAAGAAGCCTTCTGAGAACGTATCTTAATAAGGTTTGGGGAGACAAAAATTCTAATTTTGCCTCACTGGTAAGTGCCATACACGGTTCGTTCGAGTTGCTTCATAGGTGAGCTGAGCACCTCTAAAATTAAGTTGAGCCGCTTTTGGGTTGAAGTTCTTACGAATGGCTTTTTCTAGACTCTCCATGCTGACAAGGCCGCTTGCCTTGGAAAAGGCTCCGAGGAGAGAAGTATTGATCAACACTGTCCCCGCAACCACAAGGCCGATTTCTTCGGCAATTGAGTTAGCATCGGAGGTCGCCACCGCAATGTCCCTATCCGCGCAAAACTTTTCGGGGGGGTTGCTGGAGTTCAAAATGAGGAGTCCATCCGCTTTCAGACCCCCTAGTACATCAACCACTTGCATTAACCTTTCATCCAAAACTACCACTACCTCGGCTTTCGCCGTTGGAGTCAGCGTGCGAATAGGTGTTCGCGAAAACCTTGTCGTAGCGGTAATTGGTGCCCCCCTGCGCTCGACCCCAAAGAAAGGTGCTGCAGTAACCCCTCTATACCCATCAATATAAGCCGCCTCAGCAAGTATCATTGCTGCGGTTACGGCGCCCTGACCGCCCCGGCCGTGCCAAGTCACATTTATGATCGTCTGATCTTTATCGTTTAGGACCATAGTCAGGTTTTTTTCCTCTGGATCTCTTTGGCTTGGGTTTCCCCTTGCCGGCGAATAATTTCTGCGATAGTCTCACCTGGGACAGGAATCATCTACCCGTTACTTGTACTCGAGAGCTTTAAAGATGGAAGAGACATTGATAGAAACAATTACTCTGCCAAACGGCTTGATTCTGGAACTCTGGGACACGTCCAGGCCAATGGCCGGCGACAGATGGCGCGTCTCCCTTCTAGCCAAAGTGGAAATCCCTGTTTTACCGGAATACTTCTCCACCCTGGACAACGGCGAACAAGCCTACCAGGAGCTACTTTCTGTTTACGGTTTCCCCCTCGTTTTCACCCAAGAAAAAAACAGACATTTCGTGGACGAAAAGGACAGCAAAAACGTGTTTGCAGAACTCTGCCAACGGTTCAAAGATAATCTGCTTTCTTACCTTGGCAACCCCAGATTTGCTTCCCTTTATGCAATGAAAAAATATGGCGACCTACAAGATCGGAAACATGCCAGTGGTCGCTAGTCAATGATGTGGACTAAGTTCCTGAAATTCCTTAGCTCCTAGCCACTACCAAATTATCTGTGTGTAACAGATGTATACTAGTCTGTCAAGGGAACTAACAAGGCAAAGTAAAGAATCCGGACCCAAAGCACCCGGCTTTGCACTGCCCCCTGAGGGGGCTTCCATAGTCTTTCCCCCTAGCGGCAGTCTGCTGGGGTGGTGGAGCATTGCAAAATAGCAAATTCCTAGCACCAAGTCTCATGGTTTCAGGTGTCGGGTGTCAGGTGTCAGGAAAGAAAAACAACAAAACTGAAACCTGAAACTTCTTTTGCTGGCAGAGCCATTTAACTCTGACCTGGCCCTAAGGACCAGGTTTTCAGTGTTGAATAAAGCTCTCATACTACCGCAGCCCGGGCAAGCATCTCTCTTCCAATCGCTTTGGTGGAAGAATAGATTTCAAGAATAACACTTCGAATGGTCAAAGTCGTTGTTACCCACCGAATATCAGATCTTGACAATCTTTCATCATTGTTGTGAGATTGCTTGGAGATATTTCCAACTGAATCTTTCCTGCCCTTCTTATTCCGGAAAAAGGAGATTGCCATGAAGATGGTGTGTCTATCGGTCATTGTTCTTCTCTTTGTATCTATTCCACTCGGTTGCGCGACTACGGACACCGTGAGATACGACATAGGGCTTTCTGCGGTAGAGCGACCAGAAAATGCCAAAGTAAGACACGGTAAGGAGAAGATAGGAACTTTGCAGGAAGAGGATGCGACTAAATACAGCTTCGAAGATGACCTGATTAGAGTCCTCTGGACGGCGACTCCGGAACAGCTGGATTTCGATTTAACCAATAAGACAAGTCATTCAATAAGGATAATTTGGGATAAAGCAGTGTACGTTGATGAGAAGGGAAATAGCCAGAGAATCATGCACTCTGGAGTCAAATACACAGACAGAAATAATCCGCAACCGCCAACAACGGTAGCAAAAGGTGCCACCGTTTCAGATTTATTGTTTCCTGCTGAAAACGTAGAGTGGGTAGGCGGTCCATATGGTGGTTGGCAGATAAAGCCGCTGTTTCCCACTTCCACTACGAGTGGTTCTCCCCAAGATTTATTGGCTCAAGCGAAAAAATATGTTGGTAAATCCTTTCATGTCTTACTGCCATTGGAAATAGAGCAAGCAGTAAAGGAATACACATTTGTTTTCAAGGTCAACGATGTAGTAATGGGTAAGACTTACTAATTAGTGCTCATCCGAAAACTGCCGTTTTCAGAAGAGCGCGATCAGCTATGAGCGCTCAGCCATCAGTAAAATACATGCAAATACAACATCTTAAGCTGACCGCTGATTGCTGAATGCCGACGGCTCTATCCGGGAATCTTGGATTTCCGGATGAAACTAATTAGTTTTTACAGAATGGACTTGACGTGACACTTGATTGGACAAGGCGTGTCCAAAAAAGGAAGGATGGTGTTGGTAGGAAGTTCGGGAGAGACGCCTTGGTGAACTTTTTGGAGTTGTATACCAGTCGGTTGAACCTAGGAGTGAGGCACCCCTCCCCTTAAGGGAGGGGTGGAATTTTACCGACTGTTTTTAGTCTACAATGCTCGGCTTAGAATTGTAATGTTAGGCTGCCGATCGATAACGCCTCTGTCTTCTCTGAATTCTTTTGATTGCCTTCTTGCGTTTGATTCTTCTCCGTTCGCTCTTGCTCAGGTAGTACGTGTGTCGCCGGAGTGCGGGTTGTACATTTTTCTGAAAATCTTTTCGGAGTTTCTTGATTTTTCTTTCCAGAGACTCTTTCTCAGAGCTGGCCATCCACTGTTCACCTCTCTTTCAATACGAAAAAAACCCTTTTCCAGGGCCAGCCGCAACTTATTTGAGAGACAATTCTTTTTCTAACCTCCTGGTCACGTAAAAGGTCATCACCCAAAGCAAGTATACTGCTGGAACCCTATAGAATTTAATTCTGTAACACATATTGTAAATACTTGCAACCCCGCATTGTTCTCGCATGGCGCATAGAGCAGAGCGCATAGCCAAAAACTCTTCATCTCCAATTAAGCTCGGTCGGTCTATTTTTTCAGTGAACCTGTAAAGTTTGGCTTTCGTTTCTCGAGGAATGCCCCAAAGCCTTCGCTCGCATCCTCACTGGCAAAACAGAGGGCAAAGGCCTCCATCTCCAAGGCACATGCGCTCCTCAAATCCAGACTCATGCCCTGATCTATGACGTGCTTGACCGCCCGAGTCGCCACTCTCCCCTTACTGGCCATAAGTGATGCCACCTTCTTTGTCTCTTCCATGAGCTTTTCGGGAGGAAACACTCTGTTCACCAATCCGATTTCCTTAGCCTCCTGAGCACTGATCATCCCACCGGTCAGACAGAGTTCCTTGGCCAGGGCTCGCCCCACCAACCGGAGCAAGCGTTGAGTGCCGCCAAAGCCAGGGATAATTCCTAGATTTATTTCAGGCTGGCCAAGCTTAGCCGTTTCCGCGGCATAGATAAAATCACATGCCAGGGCGATCTCGCATCCACCGCCGAGTGCAAACCCATTTACACACGCGATTACAGGAATGCTCAAATTCTCCAGTCCAAAGAGAACTTCCTGCCCCTTAACGGCAAAGTGCTTGGCTGAAATAGCATTCAATTTCTGTAACTCCTTTATATCAGCACCCGCAACAAAGGCCCTATCCCCTGCCCCCGTCAAGATCAGCGCCCTGATCTCCTCATCCCCCTCAATCGTGCTTATGGCCTCACCTACCTCGGTAAGGGTTCCCATTTTCAAGGCATTCAGCACCTCTGGCCGATTAAAGGTTAGAGTGGCAATGGACTCTTCCACTTCAAACAGGATATCCTGATACGCCATATCGCACCTCTCCTTCACAAATCAAACGGATCATCACACGTGTCTTTATCGACTGAGTCAATAAAAATTCAAATCTTTCTCCATGTCAAGAAAAAGCCTCCACCAACAAAAACCACCACTATTATTCGAACATTCCGCCCACAACAAAGGCAGAGAAACTCTTGCTAGACTGCCTCCAACCTATAACCCCTACAATATTTCAAAATTATTGACAAAATATGACGCCGGGACTAAGTTGACCGTAAAAACATGCTTGTTACGTTTACGATTGTGGGAAACTCTTCCCAGATTGATCCCTTGCAAACAGGTTAGCACCTAATAGTGAACAACGCGGTCAGTCTTTTTCCATGGTCTGGACCCTTCGCAAAAAAATCCTTATTGGCTACGGAATTACCCTCGCAGTAGCGATGGTGGTTTTCCTTTGGGCCTTTGTTAATCTGCTTCGCCTGGGGCGAGCTAGTGATGCAATTCTATCAGAGAATTACAGGAGTATCCTGGCTGCCGAAAACATGATTGATGCCATCGAGCGACAGGACAGTGGAACACTCCTTATCATTTCGGGTTACGAAGATGATGGTTTGAAGCAGTTCCGAACGAGCGAGAGTCTATTTTTACAATGGCTTGGGCGAGCAAAGGACAACATTACCATTGAGGGCGAAGATGAGATTATCAACTCAATAGATACTGGCTACTCTTCCTACCTGGTAAACTTTTCCAGCCTCAAACTGCTCCTTCGAACCGAACAAAAGAAGGCTGCCACTTATTATCACGAAAAGGTACTTCCGTCATTCACAGCAGTGCGTGACGCTTGCATTCATCTCCGCGATATCAATGAAGGGACAATGGTTAAAGCCAGCGACCACGCTCGGCGCGTTGCCAGAAAGGCAATCTGGTCAATGGTTACAATCGGCAGCGGTGCAATATTGCTAGGTCTTAGTTTCAGCTTGCTGCTTTCAAATTTTCTCGTTCGACCCCTCAGACAGATCATGGAAGCCACCCAAGATATCGCTGAGGGAAACTACGGTGTGCAGGTCTCGGCAGCTTCGGCTGATGAGTTGGGACGGTTGTCGGTTGCCTTTAATACCATGGTTGAAAAACTGAGGACCTATCATGATCTCAACGTGGGACGGATGATGGCGGAGAAACGAAGAGGTGATGCAATCATCCAAAGCATCGAAGACGGTATCGTGGTTGTGGACGCTGAGTTCAAGATAACCGGAATCAATCGAACAGCCGCCAAACTCTTTGCTTGCGAGACTGGAAAGGCGCTGGACAGACACTTCCTGGAGATAGTCAAAAATGAAGAATTGTTCAACTTCATCAAGGAATCCGCGGAAAGCGGCTCTTCCCCCAAGATTGAAGAAGGTCAAAACGTTCTGACAGTGAGAGAGGATGGTGGGCAGAGCCACCATCTTTTTTCGATTACACCAGTAAAAACAGAAACCGGCGCTATGATTGGAGTGGTCCTGCTGTTGCGTGACATTACCAGTCTCAAGGAACTTGATCGCCTGAAGAGCGAATTTGTTATGACTGCATCACATGAATTGAGGACGCCACTGACAAGTTTGGGGATGAGTGTCGACCTCTTGCGAGAAGAGGCGCAGGGGAAACTAAGTGAAAAGGAGGAACAGCTTCTCTCGGCAGCCCATGAGGATGTGCAACGCTTGAAGGGTCTAGTGAACGATCTCCTGGATCTTTCGAGGATTGAGGCCGGCAAGATAGAAATGGACTTCGACCGGGTGTCGGTCCAGCTACTTTTTGAAAAGGCCGTGTCTTCCATCATAGCCCAGGCCAAAGATAAAGAGGTAGAACTGACCTTTACCGCTCCCCCTGGGCTGCCCCAGGTGAAAGCGGACGCGAATAAGATAACGTGGGTGTTAACAAACCTGATCTCCAACGGACTGCGTTACACCAGTAAGGGTGGAAAAATTCATCTTTACGCGGAGCATTTTGGTGCACAAACCCACGTTTCCGTCAGTGACGATGGAGCAGGTATTCCCTACGAGTATCAGACGAAAATTTTCGAGAAATTTGTTCAGGTCAAGAGTGACCAAGCCACGGAAGGGACCGGCCTCGGCTTGGCCATTTGCAAAGAAATCGTCCGCGCCCACGGGGGAACCATCTGGGTTGATTCAGCGCCAGGAGAAGGAAGCACTTTCACTTTCACCCTCCCGGTTTCAGAGTAAATTCAATAGAAAGGTTGGACCATGAAGGAGAAACCCGTCCTTGTTGTCGACGACGAAAAGAACATCCGATTGACCTTGTCTCAGGCCCTGGAGTCTCTTGGTTTGGAAGCAGATACCGCAACCGACGGTCAGGAAGCCCTCGACAAACTGACAAAGAAGGAATTTGGCTTGATCCTATTGGACCTCAAGATGCCAGGCATGGACGGTATGGAGGTGCTGCGTCGACTCCGTACGATACGTCCTGATATCCGCGTAATCATCATCACGGCATACGGGACGGTTGAATCCGCGGTGGAGGCGATAAAGCTGGGTGCGGTGGACTTCATCCAGAAACCTTTCGCGCCCGAAGAGATCAGGAAGTTGGTTTCACAGGTTTTGGACAGAGAAAAAATCGAAGAGCAGAAAGCGGTTGATTACACCTCTCATATTGAGCTAGCTAAACGCTGTGCCACCGACAGACACTTCGACGCCGCGGTGGAGCATGCACGAAAAGCCATTTCTCTCGATCATACGCGGCCTGAAGCTTTCAATCTGCTAGGCGCTCTCATGGAGGTACGGCACAATTTCCTGGAGGCCCACAAATACTATCGAGCAGCATTAGAACTTGATCCCACTTATAAACCTGCAATCGACAACCTCAGCCGCTCAACAAAATGGCCTCGCGGAGGCGGGATTGTTTTAGACCAGACCCTTGGCAAGGGGAAAAATAAAAAAGAGTAAGCGGGAGAAAGCTAGATGGTTGCCAGTTAAAGGTTCTCCCATAGAGGTGCCAGGGTCATTATCCCAGCAACTTCTTGACGCAAGCTTTAAGATCCTTGATCTTTATCGGCTTGGGGAAAAAGTCATCCACCTTCTTTCGCAGAGCTTCTATGGCTGCGTCCATACTGGCAAAGGCGGTAATCATGATAACCTTGGTTTCCGGTGACCCCGCCTTTATGGTTTCCAGGACCTGCATGCCGTCAATGTTATTCATTTTTAGGTCGGTAATGACCACGGCAAACTTCTCTTCTTCCATCCTGGCAAGGGCGGGCTTGGCATCTGTGAAGATTTCGACTGTATAGCCGTCCTGTTCGAAGGTGGATTTGATCATCTTCCCCACTATCTTTTCATCATCAATCACCATAATTTTTGCACCACTCACCTTTGCTCTCCTTTCTTTTATTCATCGATAAACTGGCAGCTCGATAAAGAAAGTTGTGCCAACATTGACTTTGCTTTCGACTCTCATTTTTCCATTATGATTCTTGATAATACCGTAGCTGACAGACAAACCCAGTCCTGTCCCCCGGACACCCTTGGTACTGAAAAAGGGAACGAAAATATGAGGTAAATGCTCCGGCAATATCCCAGCCCCGGTATCCCGAACCTCTATTACCACATAATCTCCCTTTTCCTCAAGGCGGGTCCGAAGGGTTACAACACCCCCAGGCGACAGCACCTGAATAGCATTTATTATTAGGTTGATAAGGACCTCCTGGATTCTGTTC
>JAJDNB010000031.1 GCA_022340905.1 Deltaproteobacteria bacterium
TGTTGCCTACGTCTTCAAGAATGACAAGCGCCGTCACAAGATCGTTATTGGCAAAGATACGCGACTCTCGGGCTACATGATAGAGAATGCAATTGCCTCCGGTATCTGTTCCATGGGAGTGGATGTACTCCTGGTGGGTCCATTACCAACGCCAGGTATCGCCTTTATTACCAGCAGCATGCGAGCCGATGCAGGTGTAGTAATATCTGCCTCTCATAATCCCTTCCAAGACAATGGTATCAAGTTCTTCTCTCGTGATGGTTTCAAACTCGACGATGAAATTGAAGAGAGGATAGAGGAGCTTATCTTCTCTAATGATATCGATCATCTCCGTCCTACCGCAGAGGAAGTGGGCAAGGCCTTCCGCGTCGACGATGCCGTGGGCCGTTATGTGGTTTTTCTGAAAAACACCTTCTCCCGAGATCTCACTCTTGAGGGCATGAAGATAGCCATGGATTGTGCCAACGGTGCCTCCTACAAAGTTGCGCCGGCTGTCTTCGAGGAATTGGGTGCCAAGCTGGTGCTCACAGGAGTTAAACCCAACGGTTACAACATCAATCAAGACTGCGGCAGTGTTTACCCACAAGTGACAGCTGAACTGGTTAAGGAATCTGGCGCTCAGCTCGGCATTGCCTTTGATGGTGACGCGGACCGTTTGATCTGCGTTGATGAAAAGGGAACGGTGGTAGACGGTGACCAACTAATGGCCATATTCGCTTCCCGCATGCTCAAGGATCAAACCCTGAAACACTCCACTCTAGTTACTACCGTTATGAGCAATATGGGACTTGAAATGGCCCTCAAATCTATAGGCGGGAAAATAGTCCGTACCGCAGTTGGCGACCGCTATGTAGTGGAGAGAATGTTAGCTGACGGATACAATTTAGGTGGTGAACAGTCCGGCCACATTATTTTCCTTGACCACAACACCACTGGTGATGGCATCCTCTCCGCCTTGCAACTACTGGAGGTGATGGTCGCTGAAGACAAGCCCCTTTCCGAGCTGGCTACCATCATGGAGCGTTTCCCGCAACACCTCGTGAATGTCCGAGTTAAGGAGAGAAAGCCATTGGAAGATTTCCCCGAGATCATCCGCACTGTTGAACAGGTCAAAGAAAAACTCGGCAGCGAGGGTCGCCTTCTCATTAGGCCTTCTGGAACAGAGCCTGTGATAAGAGTTATGATTGAAGGAAAGGACCAAGACAGTGTGGTCCAGCTGACAGAGGAGACTGCAGCTGTCATTGGACGGGTTATGTCTTGAGCGCAAAGCTTTTCTTCCACAAGACCTGTCGACGAGCTCAGGTCGAGTCGCTCAGGATAAATAGCGCCAAGCGCAGAGCGAGAGAGAATGGAAAGCAGAAGCCAGCACTGTGGTATTCCAGCATGCCAACCGACCTCAGCTGCCTCTCCTTTATCGCCCCCAATGGCTTACATTTGTCCGAGGTAAGGCGCTAACTATGTTACTGGCCATCGACATAGGCAACACCAACACGGTGCTCGGTCTGTACCGAGGCTCCGAACTAATTACTGATTGGCGTATAAGGACAGAACAGGATATGACTGCCGATGAGTACGGTATGTTGATGAACAACCTGTTTGCAACCAAAAATGTCCATTTTACCGACGTGACTCACATGGTGACCTCCTGTGTCGTGCCACCAATGCTCAATACCGTGGTAGAGTTTGCCAACAAATATTTTGAGCTTGAACCGCTCATTGTCGGACCTGGTATCCGTACTGGCATGCCGATTTATTACGACAATCCTAAAGAGATCGGAGCCGACCGAATCGTCAATGCGGTAGCCGCATATGAGAAGTATAAAACCAGCGTCATTATTGTGGATTTCGGTACCGCCACAACCTTCGACTATGTCTCCCCAAAGGGTGAATACCTAGGAGGCGTCATTAGCCCGGGCGTTTTAATCTCCTGTGAGGCACTCTTCCAAAAAGCTTCTAAACTGCCTAGAGTGGAGATCTTCGCTAAACCAAAAAGTGTGCTAACCAAGGATACGATTAGCGCAATGAACGTGGGTATCGTCTACGGTTACGCTGGTCTGGTTGACGGGATCGTCCGCCGGATAAAGGAAGAGGCTGAAACCAATCCCATGGTGGTGGCCACCGGCGGTTTGGCTCGACTCATTGCGGCTGAGTCCAAAGAGATTGAAGTAGTGGACGGAGACCTGACCCTTGAAGGACTCAGGATCATTTTTGAACGGAACCGGGACGAGAAAAATAGAACTTGATTTAGCCTGGAAATTTCATGCTAACGCTCATCAAACCACCCTCGCTCAGACCCGGAGATCGCGTTGGAGTTCTATCGCCAGCCAGCCCATGTCCGGCCCATGAACTTGAGGCAGGCTTTGCATTGTTGAAAAAGCTCGGTCTGGAGATTGTTTCGGGTGTTGGCGGCGACTCATTCCAGCCCAATTATCTTGCCGGAACTGATGAATATCGGGCCTCACGTTTCAACGAGTTTGTCCAGGACCCAGAAATAAGGGGTATTCTCTGCGCCCGGGGCGGCTACGGTTCCCTGCGCATCCTGCCGGACATAGCCTATGAACAGCTTCGGGCTACACCCAAGTGTATAGTGGGATTCAGCGATATAACCGCCCTGCTTCTCGCCTGTCATTTCAAGACAGGCTTGGTTTGCTACCATGGTCCCACCGTCTCCACCCTGGCCACCTCTGACCAGGAAACCATAGAATCATTTTGGACTGCCATAAGCAGCAATGCAACCGTGGCCTTGCAATTTCCCGGTGCCGTCTGTCTTAGGTCAGGAAAATGTGAAGGAGCGGTTCTCGGCGGCAATCTCACTACCCTTATTCACCTCCTGGGAACACCCTTTCTGCCCTCCCTTTCTGGAGCCATCCTCTTTGTCGAGGATCGGGGTGAACGATTGTATAGGGTTGACCGAATGTTCACCCAGTTGATCCATACCGGCCTTGCTCAGAAGATCTCTGGTCTTATTCTGGGTGAATTCTCCGAAAATGGTCCCCGAGACGAGTTGAACGATCTGGTTCGGGAGCGCTTTGCCTTTGCCTCTTTTCCAATACTATCAGGGGTTCCCGTTGGCCATGGCAAGAGGAATCTTACCCTGCCGCTAGGTCTCCCTGCTACTTTGGATGCCGGGGCGGGCACCCTGACCTATCAACAATCGGCCACGGCATCATGAGCGGGGAGAAGAGGATACTTGATTTATTACTCAGCGGAGTCTCCGAGGGGGTATTTCCCGGTGGCGTCCTCCTGGTTTCGTGCGGCAGGACAGTTGCCTTTTTTGAAGCAGTGGGAAACAGTGGGTTAGTTCCTGCGCCACGGCCCATGACCCGTCAAACCCGTTTCGATCTAGCCTCACTCACCAAGCCTCTGGCGACAGCCCTAGCTACACTGTGTCTCGTCAGCCACGGTATGGTTGGGCTGGACGACACACTTGCAAAACTTCTATCTTCCGCCATTGTACCGGAGGACAAAAGGGAAATCTCTCTCAGACAGCTTCTTAGCCACTGTTCTGGTCTGCCCGCCTGGAAGCCTTACTATCTCTCTGTCAGCACTTTGCCACAGATAGCTCGTAAAGCCAAAATACGTCGGCAGATTCTTGAAGAACCCCTTGTCCATCCCCCGGCAACCAACACCCTTTACAGTGATCTAGGCTTTATAGTTGTCGAGTGGCTCCTTGAGGAAATTAGCGGACAAGATCTCTATCACTTCACCCGGGAAAACCTCTTTGGTTGTCTTCTTTGTGCCACTCCTGAGTTTATTCCCCTCGGTGAGAAGAGAGAGTCTGATCACGATCAGTTTGCCGACACCGAATACTGCCCCTGGCGGGGTCGCATCCTTTCCGGAGAGGTCCAGGACGAGAATGCCTACGCTCTCGGCGGTGTTGCTGGCCACGCAGGATTATTCGGCACCGCTCAGGAGATCCAATGTGTCCTTGACTGTATTTTGGACACAATCGCTGGAAGAAACACCTCAGTTCCCTGGTCGAGAGAACATTTGACCGAGTTCTTGCGGCCGACTCGGTTGCATCCCTCCAGCACCTGGGCCCTGGGATTCGACACTCCAGCCTCTTTGGACTCTAGTGCCGGTCGCCACTTTTCAGCAAGAACTATTGGCCACCTCGGTTTTACTGGGACCTCCTTTTGGCTTGACTTAGAGAGAGAGATCTCGGTAATCCTGCTGACAAACCGCGTCCACCCGAGTCGGGATAACGAAAAGATCAAAGAATTTCGACCATTGCTCCACGATGCGGTTATGGAACAATTCGCCTAGCGCATAGCGCATGGTGCAAAGCGTGGTGAATCAGTTGGTCATCCAGTACGAAAATAGGCGATCCAGACAAGGTTTTTACGCTATGCGCTATGCGCTTCGCGCTTTGCAACATCGAGGAAAACAGTAGAAAGATGTGCAACCTAGAAGATCCCACCAACATCAAAACTGTGCACTTGATTGGCATCTGCGGTACCGGAATGGGTACCCTGGCGGCAATGCTGCACGAGGCCGGCTACCAGGTACAGGGCTCCGACGAAAATATATACCCGCCCATGAGTACCTTTCTTACCTCCAGAGGGATTACCATCAAAGAAGGCTATGGGGCCGAAAACCTCAACCCTCCTCCTGATCTTGTGGTGGTGGGCAACGTTATTCGTCGCGACAACCCGGAAGCGGCGGCAACCATCGAAAGAGGTCTGAACTATTGCTCCATGCCCCAGACTCTCCACCATTTTTTCCTCAATTCTTCTCAGTCTGTGGTTGCGGCGGGAACCCACGGCAAGACGACAACTGCGGCGCTACTCGTTTGGCTGCTAACCGTGGCCGGGAGGGATCCTGGCTGCCTCGTGGGCGGACTATTGGTCAATTTCCAGCAAAGCTATCGCCTTGGCAAGGGTACCTACTTTGTGGTTGAGGGTGACGAGTACGACACCGCTTTTTTCGACAAAGGACCAAAATTCCTTCACTATGAGCCAAAAATCTGTGTGTTAACCAGCGTGGAATTTGATCACGCTGACATCTTCCCTGACCTGAACGCAGTGGAGAGTGTTTTTTCCCAGTTGGTGCAAAGCATCCCGCGGGATGGTCTCCTCATAGCAAACTCTGATGACGCCGGGGCTTCCCGCCTCAGTCAGCAAGCCCGCTGTCGGCTTGTTTTGTATGGCCTGGAGAATCCGGCAGACTTTAGGGTGGAACGTGCGGAATATGGCATCGGTTCTACCCGCTTCACTGTTTCAGGGCCGCAAGGATTCAGGGCCAGTTTGACCTCCCCCCTTGCCGGAGCTCATAACCTCAGCAACACCACCGCTATGGTGGCTCTAGCTCGTGAACTAGATCTGGAAAAAGAAATTATTCAGCAGACTCTTACCACTTTCAGCGGAGTTCGCCGTCGCCAGGAGGTACGGGGAGAGCCAGGTGGGATCACGGTTATTGATGATTATGCTCATCATCCCACGGCGGTAAAGGCTACTCTCGAGGCATTCCGTCCTTTCTATGGTGGCCGTCGTCTGTGGGCCATTTTCGAGCCCCGGACAAATTCCAGCAAAAGGAGAGTATTCCAGGAGCGTTACGCCACGGTTTTCGATGGGGCCGACATCGTGCTTATTAAGGAGCCTCCGGGATTGGATCGCATTGCACCAGAAGAACGGCTATCGGCGAAGCAGCTAGTTAAAGACCTCACCGACCGAGGGATTGATGCTCACTACTTCCCAGACACTGAGGGCATGCTGCCCTTCATCCTCTCCCGAGTGAAGTCAGGGGATGTACTCGTGGTTATGTCTACCGGATCTTTCGATAATCTAATTGACAGACTATTGGAGGAACTCAACAAGAGGTGAGCTTAACTACAGAGAGCGCAGAGATCACAGAGCTATTTCTACTAAACTCGAACACTGCCATATTTTCTTTTATGTTCAATAACCCATACTTGCAGCACACAATATATTGTGCAGTTTAAAACTCCGCTGGAGTTTAGATTAAGGGATGTTATGTTTAGTCTTAGCGAAGCAATAGGAAAGTTTATATAACTCGATCTTAACCAAAGTCACATCGTATATTCATATGTTGAATTTCTGTGATGGTCACATACTGACAGGTGATGTGAAATTCGGGAGCGGACAAAACTATCCCGCCATTTTGAGGGTTCCCATATCTGCAGATATCCCGATCAAATCAAACCTGAATTTTCTCCGTCTTTACCGCAATCTGGTTGCGCCCAAGGCCATGTAGCTTGTCAAATCTTTTTCGGGTCAGATTGACTCTCTTAGGTGAGGTGGTTACCCTCCATCAAAACTTAAATGAATAATAGTTGAAATTCAAGCTAACACAACAACTGGGATAAATAAGGGAATGGCAACATGACGGAAACCATTATTATCTACCTGATTGGAGGAATCGCCTTCTTTTTAGCGGCAAGGTGGATATACCAAACGGCTGCTGGTAGAAAAAAGACGAGCGGCTGCGGCTGCAGCAGTGGATCGTGCCCAGCTACTCAGACAAATGATTTATCTGGCCAGTCAGAATGCATCGGTCTGCAACAATTTGAAGATAAGCAAATTCTAGAAAACAGGCAGGATTGAGGGTGATCGTTGCAGTTTCAAGCTCAACAACAAAGGTCCATGATCTCTCGTCATTTTCGAAACCCGGGTATCCTTCCTCAGCTTGACAGATCTATCTTCCTGGAGGACGCCATAATATGATCGGGCGCTTTACCAATCTCGGTATTTATCGAGAATTGCTTCGTCCCATGATTTCTATAGGGTCGCCTTTGCCGGAATACTGGCTCTGGCCAGTTATGTCTGGGACAGTGGGGGCGATACAAAGTCTTCGGTGGGAATTGGTCTTGCCTTGGCCTCTGTAGCACTCAACGGTTTTCCGATCATATGGAGTGCGGTTGGTGGCCTCATTAAACAAAGACTGAACGTTGACGAACTTGTAGCTCTGGCGATCATTGCGAACCTACTTGAAGGAGAGTTCCTCACAGCTGCAGTCGCTAGCTTTGTCATGGTTTTAGGCTCTTTGATCGAGGCAGCAACAACAGATAATGCCCGCAACGCAATCAAGTCCCTGATAAAGATTTCTCCTTAAAGGGCAACAGTGCGGAGCTAGGCGACGTGACGTTGTCCCTTTGCTGTCATCAGCCCCCACAGCCAATTAATCTTGTATCGCTCGATCTCAACGTTTCTGAAGCCAGCGACTCGAAACAGACGTTCACATTCATTCCGCCCATAGGTTTTGAAGTGAGCACGGCTGAAGATTCGCAGCAAAAAATTAAAGAGCCGACAAGCAATATAATCATCGCACCAGTCGGTGATCACCATTTTACCATTCGGCTTGAGGACGCGAGCAGCTTCTGAAAGACACTCCTCCGGTCTGCGCCAGTAATGAAACGCATTACACGAGACGACAACATCGAAGCTTCCAGAGGGTAAAGACAGGCTCTGCGCTTGAGCAGTGAGAAACACCGCCTGGTCACCTAGTTTCTTATGGGCAACTTCGAGCATCTCCGGGCTGAGATCCACTCCGACCAATTCAACTGAAGGGTATTTTGCAACAATTGCTTGGAACAACGAGGCCGTTCCACACCCGATGTCCAACAATCTATCAGAATTCTGAAGATCCAATCGCTTTACTGTTTCACGAATAGTTGCCCGGATGTAAAATGACCAGCGGCTGTCATACTCAGGCGCAACCTGACTATACTTGCGCTCGATTGGATCCTCCCCGCTTGCCCTATGGATAATCCCATTTTTCACGGTCATACTCGATGTGTGGTAACTGAAGTTATATAATAAACTTCGCCAATATCATCATACCTCAACCTCTTCACCGATTTGCCTCCGATTCAAAGCCCAGCTGAGGTTCATAGTCGACCACATTGGCCATTCCCGCCTCCATGTGGTAGAGATTGTGGCAATGATGAAACCATCTGCCTGGATTGTCAGCCAGAAATTCGATCATCACTCGCTGCATAGGATTAACAATAACGGTGTCTTTCTGAATCCAATAACTGCGAGGTAGGGCAGGATTTACCAGTTTGAAAAAATGTCCGTGCAGGTGCATAGGATGCGGCATCATGCTGCGGTTCCAGTAATCTATTTGCACACGTTCTCCTTGAGTTACTCCAAGGCGTTCTGCATTCGGGTAAACGAACCCGTTGATCGTCCAAAAGGGCGAGCCCATCATTCCGCCGCTCAGTACCTGAGAATAGAACCGGCTATCACTCCTTGCGGCTATTTCATCAGCAGGATATGGGGCCTGAAAATCCCAATAGTTGGCTAAACGTAATTGAGGTTTAAAGAGAGGTGGGACAGGTTCTTTTCCTTGTACTCCTTGATATTGCAGAGGAATACGAAGCATTCCCTCCCCGGCTCCTTTTTCTGCAGCAGCAAGTAGCCAAGTGCCAGGATTATTTGCCACAAACTCTACATCATACCGCTCGCCCATGCCTATCCGAATAACATCCGTCTCCAGTGGTTTTACCGGCCGCCCATCCATGTGGGTGATGGTCAAAAGATGACCTGCAAGCATGAGGTCGTAAATAGTTGCAGATGAAGGATTGAGCAGTCTCAATTTCACTTTGTCCCCTCTCGCTACTACCAGAGGTTCTACTTCGGGGTACACTCTGCCATTGACCGCGTAAGCATCGTAAATCGGCTCCAACAGAGGGCTGTCGTTTGAAGGGAAACCTCCTCCCATGCCTCCCATGCCCCTCATGCCTCCCATCATGCCCATCGGTGGTCGACGTTTGGTAATTGCCACACCGCCCCCGTCCTTCATCACCCAGTCTTCTAACACTAGGGTGTATTCGCGATCATAAGAGTCTCTCGGATTTGAGGGCTCGATGATTAGGGGCCCATAGAGTCCCTGATCTAGTTGATATTTCGCGTGTGAGTGGTAGATATAACTCCCGGCCGGTCTCGCTTGAAACTCATATACGAAAATCTCACCCGGCATCACAGCATTCTGTGTGAGTCCAGGAACCCCGTCCATGTTGTTCGGGACCGGCACTCCGTGCCAGTGGATGGTTGTGCCTTCGGGAAGGTAGTTTTTGAGGACTACTCGTATGGTCTCTCCTTCTTTGACCCGGATCTCCGGTCCGGGAATCTGTCCGTTGAAAGTCCAGGCAGTAAAGTTAGGCCCTACGCCAAGGTTTACCCTTGTTGGAGAAGCTGAAAAATGGAACTCCCGCACCCGCGCCGTTTTTTTGGGTGCCCCATATGCTGCTGGAAATATGGGAAGCCCAGTGGAGATAATCGCTCCCAGCGCGGTCTTCAAGAAAGTCCTTCTAGAAATCTGCATGGCGAGATATTATCCTCTATTCTTTGCATCAAAGGGCTCCCCAGAGACTCCAAGATTTCTGGGGAGCCCAATCTCCTAGTAGGCTGACCGCATCCAGCCCGTATTCTTGTCGACGATAATTTTATCTGCAAGAGAGTTGTTTTTGGTGACAATATCTACCTCGAAGCCATTGTCTTTTTCTTCAATCTTCCCAAGCTTCAGGTTTGGGTTCCTAACGGACGCCAGGTAATTCTTCACCATCGTCTCAACATCTGATTTATCCAGGGGTTTCTGGGGTTGTTGATACCGGGGCGCATTCTGTTGGCCGTATTGCTGCCCCTGGCCGGGGCCCATCATCCCAGGGCCCATACCATAACCAGACCATCCTCTTCCCATCATCCCAGGGCCCATACCATAACCTCCGCCGCGGGGACAATACCAACCTCTCTGCTGCGAAGGGCCATATCCCGGGCCCCAACCCCCTCCTTGACCCATCATGCCAGGGCCCATTGGCTGAGCGTAAAGACTCCCCAGACCAAGCGTGACTGCCACTACAACTGCCAATCCAAATACTATGCTCTTCTTCATGTTTCTGCCTCCTTTTTGTGTGCATCTCTTTTGCACCAAATTTTATGTTGTTTGCAGCTCTATAGGGCAAAGGGTGTGCCAATTGAGATGGTCAAGGATTTAACTGTCTAAGATCACAAGACAATTGGATGATTCAATCCTTCTTTCTACAGGTCTGAAATACTCACAACTGGGTATTTTGTACCCACTCTACAGGTTGCTATCCTTGGCAATTGCTGAAGAAGTAAAGCGAAAGACGATCTAGATGATTGAAGAGGCAAAATGAAAAAACTACGGGAATCTTAGCCCAGCCTGGCTCAACAACTGTTAAGCATCATAGTTTAAAATTCTCACTGTATACTTTTTATCCACCTAAAGGCTCGGTAGCCTAGAAAGTGTGTAAAAAATATCCAGCTAATCTAGTAAATCGAGGATTCACGACGAGCTGTCCCAGTAGCATACAGTTAGATAATTAATAAAATCAGTATATTATCTCTCGATTGACTATTTGGCATATACATTGCCATTATAGAGAAAAAGCAAACAACCGATCCAGCAAACATCAAAACATTTACCTAGGAGGAAATTATGAGACGCTACATGTTTATTGCCTGTGCACTTGCCCTTTTTTTGATTCCGGGAACTTCGGGTGCTCAAATGCGGGGTGGCGGTAAAGGCCAGGGCATGGGGGGTCAGCAAAGGCATCAAGGTGGCCAAGGAATGATGGGTCAGCAAATGTATCAAAGTGGCCAGGGAACCGGGACGATGAACCCTGGGATGCACGCACATATGGCCCAGATGGGTGGGATGATGAACAAGTTGTCACAGATGATGGGCAATTGGCAACAGATGACCCCGGAACAGCACCAGGAAATGGTGCACATCATGAATCAGATGAGCCAGATGATGCAAAACATCTCAATGGCCCAAGGAGGGCAGTTGAAACCCGAGCAACAGCAGGAGCTTAACCAGATCCAAAAGTCCCTGGACAGCCTGTATGACCATGTGGGTCACTAAGGACTAAAATGGAAGACAGGGTCATAGCATCCACATCGTCAATGTTTCGGCTGGAATTACCTTTATACCATTGCCGGGTTTGGGGACGAGTATACAGATTTCACTGTATTGCTTAGCAACCAGTTGTGGCTTATAGTTTTGGGTAAAGAGAACCTTGTACAGGCAGTGCAAGGTTTCTCTGAAGATTTTTGACAGTGAAGGAGAAAGACCATGAATAAACTACTACTTGGTTTAGCGCTGCCATTGGTTTTGGCGCTGACAATATACGGCACTGACGCCAGTGCCCAGATGGGTTATGGGATGATGGGGCAAGGCAATGGTAGGGGCTCCGGCATGATGGGCGGCTCGGGTTCAGGCATGATGGGCCCCGGTCAGGGGCTGCAACACGGCCAACAGAATGCGCCCCGGTATCAGCAGCCACAGAAACCCCTCAGTGAGAACCAGGCCAGGGAGATGCTGGAGAATTATCTGCAGTCCAAAAATAACCCCAATCTGAAGCTGGGGAAAATCGAGGACAAGGGTAATGCCTTTGAGGCAAATATCGTGACCCAGAATGGTTCCCTGGTGAACAAGATCCTGGTGGACAAGGATACAGGCCGGATGCACTCGGCGTATTAGACCACTCATCAGGCTTCCCGGATGCCCCTAGGATCTCGGGAAGCCTTCTCTTCGAATGATGCCGAAGGATCTGGGGCCCTGTCCAAAGTGACTTAAAGCGTTATACACTGAAATTTCCTACCAGTAGGCTTCGATTGCAAATAACATCATTCTCACATTTTTGTCTCTTTCCCACATCTTGTGGCCAGTTTTGAAGATCCAATCTCTACAGTCGGGATATTATCTAAAGAATCCCAGTGACCCGGTATGGCTTCCATTACCTCGATTACAAGAAGACTCGGCCCCCTTTTCAAGACCCCTCAAGATATGATGCCATGCGCTGACGAGTCGAATGTGGCGAGGAGCTAACCTACACTCACTTACCCCACTGCTCCCACCTATGACTCACCTACTGCTTGACCTTTTCAGTTCAGAGCCTGTAGTGTTGTTTTGAGTGCTGCGTGTATGGAACTGCTGTCATTGCGCTATGCAGAATTTTTTCCGTAAGGGGAGGAAATGACGACGTATGTGCAATTTTTTTTGCAAGAGCTTTATCATTGAGATACGTAGAAAAACTTCTGCCTATTGAATATTAGGCGCACTGAAAGGAGGATATGATTGGGTGGAGGGCAAGTGGGAAAAGTGGGTTTCGGTGCTAAAGGAAGATACATATGCGCTCTACCTGGCATCGCGTGATCGTCGGGTACCCTGGGCTGCCAAAATCGTCTTGATTGTGGTTGTGGCCTATGCCTTGAGCCCAATAGATCTGATTCCAGATTTCATTCCAGTGCTCGGATACTTGGATGACATGATTCTACTCCCTTTAGGTATTGCGTTGGCGATAAGACTGATACCTAATGAGGTCTGGGAGGAATGCAAAGCGGAAGCGCGCAGCCGCCTCAATTCGGGTCTCCCCAGCAGTCGCGCAGCCGCCATTGTGATTGTGATCATTTGGCTTACGACTATTTGCCTCGTTGTGTGGGTGGTCTGGAGTTCGCTGAAACCGCATTCGAATGTCGTGCCTAACCGTGTACTGCAGCTGTCGGGCATAAAAGTTCCTCTCCTTTCTCACAGCTCAATTCGCCAAGCCGTACATCAGCATTGCACCTACCCGCCCATGATATCCCGCCAGTTCGACGTAAAAATATCCCGCACAGTGCTGCTCGGGTATAGCCGGCATATTTGGTCAGCAAACGTATAAGGACAATCATGGTTAATGACCTAATTAATTACATATTACCATCGCTAGAGCACTTCCATCTTGGGGGCTACTGGATTGCTTTTTTTGCAGCCTTCCTCGAAACAACTATCGGTATCGGCCTGTTTTTACCCGGATCAACCATCATTCTTGTTCTTGGTGCACTTTCTGCTCGCGGCTATGTCGATACAGGCGATCTCCTCTGGTTCGCCGTCTTAGGCGCCATTTTGGGTGACAACATAAATTACTACCTTGGGAGAAGATATGGCGCCAGATGGCTGAAAAAAGGTTTCTGGTTCCTCAGGCCCAACCATATTGAAAAAGCAAGGCATTTCATGGACGCCCATGGCGCAAAGAGCGTCTTTCTTGGCCGTTTTATACCAAGCGTCAAAGAGGTTGTTCCTTTTATCGCTGGTAGCGTAAAGATGAATAAAAGAACCTTCATGCTCTGGAATGTTCTCGGTGCTGTCGGATGGGGATTTGAATGGGTTCTTGCCGGATACATCTTTGCGCAATCCCTTAATCTTGCTGAAGTGTGGTTGTCTCGCGCTGGTTTGTTTTTTACTTTTCTCATAATACTCGGTGTCATCCTCTACTTCTTCAAGTGGTTGATTGTAAAAAAAGGGAAAGAATTTTTAGTTGTTTCCATCTCCCTTTGGCAGTCCATCAAAGAGGCAGTGATAGATAATGAACATGTGGCTCTATGGATACAAAAACATCCGCGCAGTGTCTCGTTTTTGCAGGCACGGCTGAACAGGACAGCATCTTCAGGGCTAACCCTATCTATATTAACACTGGCATTTGTCTACGTTTTGGCTTTGTTTGGTGGGGTTGTGGAAGACCTGATAACATCTGATCCCATTGTTGCCGCAGACGTCCGCATAGCAAATCTTCTCTTTGTCTTTCGCACTGATGCACTAACGAAGGTTTTTACCTGGGTAACTGTGCTTGGTAAAAGTCAGGTCGTCTTGGGCTTCATTGCCATCCTGGTAGCACTCCTCTGGTTATGGCGGAAGAGTTACTACATTATTCCTCTTTTTATCGCTGTCACCGGCAGTGAAGCGTTTACCTATCTGGGAAAATTGGCTTTTCATCGTCCTCGCCCGGAACTGGCTGTTTATGCGGAACATTCTTTTTCTTTTCCAAGTGGGCATGCAACTATAGCGGTGGCCTTCTACGGGTTTGTGGGATACCTCCTTGCGCGTTTAGTCCAGAGCTGGAACAGAAAGGTAAATATATCCTTCATAACAATTCTCGTAATTATTGCGATTGGCTTTAGCCGCGTATACCTCGGGGAACATTACATAAGCGATGTATGGGGGGGTTATCTTGTCGGGGCAATGTGGTTGATTATTGCAATTTCTGTTTCCGAATGGCTCGGATATCGAGAAAAGAGTGACAAATATATAGCCCCTGTTCGCAGAGCCCGCTCAATTTCTTTCGCTCTCGTGTTGCTCGCCATCCTGTTCTATGCTGGATTTTCATTAAGGTATCATCCCGCACTGGCATCAGTGCCATCAAATAAACCCATTGTTGTTTCGAAAGGTACGGATATTTTCACAAATGAACAGATGAAATACACCGAGACGTTGATCGGAGAGAAACAAGAGCCAGTAAACTTTATTTTCTTTGCAAAAAATGACGGTCAGTTGACTTCAACATTGCAGCAAGCTGGTTGGGTCGTAACCGACAGGGCGGATATCTCCTCATTTATCAAGGCAATTAAATCGTTAATAATGGAAATACCTTATCCTTCTGCACCGATTTCGCCTTCCTTTTGGAACACGAAAATACAGGATCTAAGTTTTGCAAAAGTTATCGGGACAAATTGGCTCCGTAATGCACAACACCTTAAAATATGGCAGACAAATTATTTGTTGGAAAATGGGGAAAATATCTATGTTGGTATGGCGAATGCTAATGACGGTTTCAAATGGGGAATTGTTCCAAAAATTGCTCCTAATTTGGATGCGGAACGAGAACTACTGTATCAAGACCTAAATCATACGGGAAAGATACAAAGCCACCTGAAGGTGCAACTGGTAAAATCTCTAATCGGGAAAAACTTTCTGGGCAACCAATTTTTTACCGACGGTAAGGCTTATATAGTTACAGTGCAATAGTGTGCAATTCAAGTTTCAGCGTTATAATGTAAACTCTCCCACCATTTCAGTGGGACTTCATATAACAGACGAGACTGTCGAAAAAGTCTTAAGTGCACATTTTTGTCATTTACGCATTTAGTAAAATCAACTACTTACAAATCATGATTAGTCGGAAAATCGAGGTTTTTAGGGTTTTTCGACAGTCTCTACTTTAATCCCCACTTTTGCCCTTTCTGATCCGCACTCACATGTAGTAATATCCTTCCTAGAGCCAAAACTGGGAATTAGAATTATGGGAGAGACCGTCGAAAGAGTCCAGATACCCCATTTTAGCTATCTTCGCATCCTGTAAAATCAGTCACCTTTAAGTCTTAGTGGAGCTTTTCCCTCTCCCAAAGGACCAAACATTCGGTATTCGAAGAAATTCACCCCAGGTAGGGGGTAAAAGCCCAGGAGAGGGGAGATGAGATCTAAGCTTTCGATTGCCCGCTGGACAGCCTTACTCTTCACCTTACTCTTTGTTTTTGCGAGTTGTGCTCCCAAACGAGTGGCACCGCCACCTGCAGGCAAAGCCTTTCAAGTGCCTTGGGGTGCTTTACCCCTGGAAACTTGGGATCCAGCCATAAGGAATACCTTCGAGAGAGCCCTTGTAGAAGGGCTGTGCACTCGTCTCGAAGAGCATTGCAAGATTGCGCCGGGAAAACACATTACGCTGCGGGCTCTGGCGCTTTCAGGGGGAGGCTCTCACGGGGCCTACGGGGCCGGAGTTCTCATTGGCTGGACCGACGCCGGCACCCGTCCCGAATTCGATGTGGTGACCGGTATTTCCACCGGAGCCTTGATGGCCACCGCTGCATTTCTCGGGCCGGAGCAGGACGAGACCCTAAGGATGTACACCAGGATTACCAATCAGGACATTTACAGGTCCCGGGGTATCCTTGCTGTTCTCACCGGGGACAGCATGTATGATGCGGCACCCTTGCGCGAGCTCATCGCCAAGCAGATCGACGATCGGGTGCTGCAAGCGGTTGCCCGGGAACATGCAAGAGGGAGGAGGCTTTTCGTGGGCACCTTCAACCTTGACGCACAGGCCTTCACTATCTGGGATATGGGGTTTATTGCCTCCAGTGACCGGCCGGATAAACTGGAACGCTACCGGGATGTCATTCTGGCCTCGGCGTCTGTTCCGGTGCTCTTCCCCCCGGTTTACATCCCCGTTGAGGTGAACGGCGAATCATATCGACAGATGCATGTGGATGGCGGTGCCAGAGAAATGGTTTTCTTCCCAGAACTCATTGACGATCTTGACAAGGCCATTGCCAAGTTTGGCCTCAAACCCTCCGATGTACACGGCGAGATCTACGTGCTTTATAACGGAAGAGTCGCAGCAGAGGGGACGTATAAACCTGTGCCACCCCGAGCCCTGTCTATTATGGAAGTATTTGTTCGATCTCTGATAAGGAAGAACGCCACTGGCAGCCTCTACCGGATCTG
Organism: Deltaproteobacteria bacterium; assembly: GCA_022340905.1. Taxonomy (GTDB): domain Bacteria; phylum Desulfobacterota; class Syntrophobacteria; order BM002; family BM002; genus BM002. Next base: position 16,243 of record JAJDNB010000031.1, read on the forward strand.
GGTACGAGGGCTGATTCACCAGATGGACTTTAACCTAAGCGATATTCCACCTGAGTACCAGAACTTGCACAGGGACATGGACTTTAACCCTGATGATATGAAACGGTTGTTCGACTATGGGTACAAACGGTCTATCAGGGGGCAGGCCTGGTGGACTCAGCCTGAGGTCAAAAATTACCAGGAGATCATCAGGAAGCTCAATCCCTGGAACGTCATAGGAGAGATGGAAGCCAGGCCCGAGTTCCGCCGTCTTGAAATGTGGCGCCCTAAAGAATGAAACACTCCGTCGCCCGCTAGGCTGGCTAGTCTTCGGGCCTGCAGAGAAACAACAAGTGGGTTCGCTAAATTGAGACTCCTAGCACCATCAGAGTTTCCATATCATACCTTAATCTAAACTATAGCGTTTTAGATGCTACCACCACATATTGTAATCATCTTACTATAACTGGCTTGCATTGAATTCAAGTTTTAGCGTTATAAACTCTCCCACCATTCCAGTGGGACTTCATATATCATACTTTAATGCACACATTTGCTCTTTCTGGTTGGCACCCACGTGTAGTAGTATATTTCGTTGAGCTGACACTGTGGAAATGATGGTACATGATGACTTAGCAAGCAAATAGGTTCGTATAACTCGATCTGGAAATGGTGGTTTACTTTAAACCCCATCTGTTTGAATACTGACTTTAACTTTTTCGGAAGGTTGTCTCATGGTCAAGATGGGCCTTTGGGCAATAAGGTCTCTCGTTGTAATGGTGGTGTTTCTCACTATTCTGACTGGGTGCGCAGAGATCCAGTTGGGGACATTATCCCCACCACCGCCACCAAGCACTAAGTTAAGAGTCTTCGTTTTACCAATTTCGGGGTCTTCTCCTCGGTACGGATGGCGTACCCCGCATAAGGTATACGAAAAAAAAACCTATAGGGCAGTTCGGAGCATATTGAGGCAGACTGATATGTACGAGACGGTTCCGAAGAAGGAAGTGCATAAGGTTTTGGGCAAGCATCGGCCAGGTCTGTCGCAATTGGCGAGAGATGACTGGGCGCTGGCGAGAAGAACTGGCAGAGCCTTATATGCTGAGTATGTAATGATAGTTGAACGAAGTTGGCTCCCCTCTCCTTACTTCAAAGTTGTCTTGCTCAACGTAGACTCCGGGAACCGATTCGTGGTGTTCTCACCCATACCCGGTATGGGTAAAAAGGCCGACTGGATTCCAGTCATAAGGGCTTCTTATCGAAGGATATTCCAGGATGCCAAGAAGGATTTGCTTGCCACAGCCACGCGCAAGGGACGCCGTGCCTTGGCCTCTGGAGTAACACAGCAGACCTCTGCGCTCAAGGATATAAGCAGCCCAGGGCAGCCTCCTTCCGCGCCTTCAGTTCCACAAGCGCCCGAAGCTCTGCCATCAACGCCAGCTTCTCGTCCAATGTCTAGTCCCACCGAGAAGATTTCCTACTTGCCTGCGACAGATCTGGAAACACCTCCGGAAAAAACGGTTGGAAAAGAGGCCAGAGGCAAAATGCGGACACAGATAGCCGTATACGATTTTGACTCATCTGAACAACTAAAGGTCGTAGCCCTCATTCTTGCGGACGCCCTCCGCGAGGAGCTTCTTCGCTACGGCAACATCACTCTGGTCAATAGGGAGGACATCAAACGGGTCCTAGAGGAGTTGAGCTTGGGGCAGGTAGGACTCGTAGATGCCAAAGAGGCAATTGAGGCCGGAAAGGCTTTAGCGGCTGAACAGATGCTCGTGGGGCGACTGTCGGTTCTCGGTGATAAGACAGTTCTCCAGGTTAAGCGGATTGATAGCACAACCCAACGTACCCTTGCCCTTGGCTCCATCAAGTGCAAACTTGGCAATGAAGAAGAATTTCTTGATGATATGCCAGAGCTGACTAAGAAGTTGATGCAAACACGCTAGAATAGCTAATGCGTTTTGAAATAGAGGTCAATTCTGTTTGGTGGGTCCCCATGATACCTATCCATCGATGATGAGCCGGGAAAATTTCTAATAAACAACTTTGATTGATTTTGGGAATTGCGATCTTCTCCGTTCCCCCTGGGTGCTCTGTGGTTTATCCACCGATTATCATTGCCGGACTGCCCTCTGAACCACTAGATGGGCCTGACGAATGGGCTCGGGAAGCCGGTAATTCAAACAGCATCGCAGCACCAGCCTGCGACTGCTCTGCACATCAGCCAAATGCCCAGGTGATATATAGAGTGGCTTGACCCTGGTCCTGGTGCGCAGAACCACACCAATCTGCTTATGATGGTGCTTGAGAGAACGGTATTGTCCTTTCTTGGGGCCAACCTTACCGTGGGTGCCCACCAATCTCGTTTTGGCACAACCCACCGTGGGCAGATCTAGCCAGAGACCGAGGTGACTGGCAAGACCAAGCCCCCTGGGGTGAGCTATACCCTGGCCGTCACACAAAACTACCTCGGGCTGTTTCTGCAGCAGTTGAAATGTTTTGAGAAGCAGAGGCAATTCTCTAAAGGATAAAAGTCCGGATATATAGGGGTAGGAAATCTCACCACTTAGCTGGACAAGCTCTCTGAACTCGAGACTTGGATAGTGGTAAGTGACCAACGCTGCCACAGCTGATTGGTGGCGGCGAGAATACCCCACATCGATCCCGCCGATTACAGTGATTCTTTCGGGCAAGGGTTTTAAGACAACGTGAGAAGCCAATCGTTTCTGAAGAGCTATGGCTTCTTTAGGAGTGAGATCCCAGGGATGAAGCATGTTTTCACGCGAGATGGGCCCTTCGACGGGCTCAGGGTAAACTCCCGTGAGGTCGAGCAAGACGGGTTGAGCATGTTTTTCTCGTCTTGCCCGTCTCGTGCGCAAACGATTTAGCGTTTGCGCTTATCCGCATCTCGAGAAACCACAAGAGCGACAAACAATGCAGCCACCCTCGTGCTCCACTGACGCCCCGCAGTCAGGGCAAGCACCCATCTCCGCTACCATGTGGCTGAATCCACTCTGGCAATAATCGTTCAACACCTTAGCAATGGCGTCCGAACAACTGAGGACCATTTCTCCCTCTTGCCAGACGGGAGATGGGCACCGAATTCCCATAAGCTGTCGTAGGATGGAATCCGGCTTGACCCCTGAACGCAGCGCCAATGAGATTAAGCGGCCGGTAGCTTCGATCTGCGAATTGGCGCAGCCCCCAGCCTTACCCATCTGGGCGAACACCTCACAGGGGCCCAAATCATCAGTGTTGAGGGTCACATACAGCTTACCGCAACCCGTATTCATTCGTTGGGTAACACCGTATGTTCGCTCCGGTCGAGGGCGCGGCGCAACCTTCGGTGGTTCAGCGGGCTTTCGCTGAATGTTAAGTACCTGCTGATCCCTGCTGCCGTCGCGATAAATGGTCAACCCTTTGCACCCAAGGTTATACGCCAGCAAATACGCCTTACGCACGTCCTCTCTCGTAGCTGAATAGGGGAAATTGATAGTCTTGCTCACAGCATTATCTGTATATTTTTGAAAGGCCCCTTGAATGCGAATATGCCATTCAGGGTTGATGTCGTGGGCGGTGACAAAAAGACGCTTTACATCCTCGGGGATCCCTTCAATTTCCTGGATTGTTCCTTTCTCAGCAATGTCCCTCATCAGTTCTTCACTGTAGAAACCCCTTTCCTGGGAGATCTCGTGAAAAATCGGATGTACCTCCAGTAACTCCTGACCATCCAGCACCTTACGCAAGAAACTCACAGCAAAGATAGGCTCAATACCACTGGAGGTGCCGGCAATGATACTGATAGTGCCCGTTGGGGCAATGGTAGTGGTGGTGGCATTGCGCATGTGAGGAGTATCCTGGCTGTCATAGATGGAGCCCGGATAGTTGGGAAAATCCCCTCGTTCCCTGGCTAAGTTCGCCGAGGCAGCCTTGGATTCCCTTTGAATGAAGGACATTACCTGGCCTGCCGTGTCGATGGCTTCCTCGGAATTGTAAGGAATTCCGAGAGCAATCAGCATGTCAGCAAAGCCCATCACTCCGAGACCGATTTTGCGATTAGCCTTGGTCTTCTCCTCGATCTGAGGCAAGGGGTAACGATTTACATCGATAACATTGTCTAGAAAATGGACACTTGTCCAAACAATCTCTCTGAACTTTTCGAAATTTATCTGGCCATTCTCAACCACTTTGGTCAGGTTAATGGATCCCAGGTTGCAAGACTCATAAGGAAGCAGGGGTTGCTCGCCGCAGGGATTAGTCGATTCGATCTCACCTATGTGGGGTGTGGGATTGTCGCGGTTGATGGAGTCGAGAAAAATTATGCCAGGCTCACCATTTCTCCAGGCGGAATCGACAATTTTCTCAAATACTTCGAGCGCTCGGAGACGTTTGGCTCTCTTCCCGGTGCGGGGGCTGATGAGATCGTATTCCCCGTCTTCCTCCACGGCCCGCATGAACTTATCGGTCACCGCCACAGAGATATTGAAGTTGTTCAGTTTGTCATTATCGGTTTTCGCGGTGATGAATGCCACTGCGTCGGGGTGGTCCACTCGCAGAATTCCCATGTTCGCACCACGCCGTGTCCCCCCTTGCTTTATGGTTTCAGTGGCCACATCAAAAACAGTCATAAAACTTATGGGTCCGCTGGAAACTCCCTGGGTCGATAGCACTGTATCATTTTCGGGCCGAACCCGAGAAAAGGAGAAACCGGTCCCTCCTCCACTCTTGTGGATCATGGCTGTGTGCTTAATAGCCTCAAAGATAGATTCAATGGAGTCATCAACCGGCAAGACAAAACAGGCAGAAAGTTGTCCCAACTCTCTCCCCGCATTCATCAAGGTCGGTGAGTTGGGCACGAGCTCTAAACGGGTCATCAAACCATAGAATTTCGCCGCTACCCCGTCGACATCGGACTGGGGATTATATATTCTCTCGGCCTCCGCCACGGTTTTGGCTACCCGCTGGAACATCTCCTCCGGCGTTTCCTCTACCTCACCGTACTCATTCTTTTTGAGATAACGTTTCTTCAACACCACTAACGCGTTTTCGGTGAGCGCCGGGGCTTCTATGCTTTGCTGGAGGGTCATGATCTCTCCTTGCATTGCTTTGGTTTCTTGATCTGTTATCCAATTGTATCACGTAGGAAGAGCAGGCCCAACTGCAACTTACCTGCCACAGAGGAAACTACTCCGCGTGAAGGGTGCTCAATAATAATGGAGCCTCTGCTGGAAGTCAAACTCATTTTTGGTTCGGAGTCCGGTGTCCCTGCGTCTTTATATATATTTAAAATAACTGCTATTATTTAGTCATACTTGCAAATTACCTGTTCTGAGTTTCTCGAAAATTCAACCGGTTTTGCCGGTCTAATCAGCTGGTAGCGGTCAGCTTGCAGCGAGCAGCAATAACTCTCTAGACATGATCATTTCTGCTGTCGGCTGTCTGCTACCTACTGGAGGTTGCTCCCTGGACTATGCGAATTAACCTTGCAAAGGAGAAGCAAATGGGATAGATTACCCTGCTGAAAATCAACACCCTCCTTTTCGGAACTACCATTGTTTCGGGCTGCATCTCCCTCGTTTTGATTGCCGCCCATCCGCCGAGGAAGCAATCTATGCAGTTCCGCAAAAAAGATTTACTAGGAATAAAACAGCTCGAGCCTGAGGAGATAGAGGTTATCCTTGAAACGGCAGAGACCTTCAAGGAAATCTCAACTCGGACCATCAAAAAAGTCCCTACCCTGAGGGGCAGAACTGTGGTTCATCTCTTTTATGAGCCCAGTACCAGAACTCGCACCTCCTTCGAGATTGCTGCAAAACGTCTAAGTGCCGACACTTACAACATCTCCGCCTCCACCAGCAGCATTGTAAAGGGTGAAACCTTAATCGACACCGCCAAAAACTTGGAGGCGATGAACCCGGACGTCATAGTGCTCCGTCACTCAGCAGCTGGAGCGCCCCACATGTTAGCAAAACGGGTAGAGGCATCGGTCGTCAACGCTGGCGATGGCATGCACGAACACCCTACCCAGGCCCTGCTCGATCTTCTCACTATAAGGGACAACAAAGGAACCATATCCGGACAAACCGTTGCCATCATCGGTGACATCGCCCACAGTAGGGTAGCACGCTCCAACATCTGGGGTTTGACCAAGATGGGTGCTCGCGTCTTGGTGGCTGGCCCCCACACCATGATTCCCAAAGATTTGCACAAGCTGGGGGTGGAGGTTTACAAACATCCCGAGGACATCATCCCTGAGGCAGACGTAATAATGATGCTCAGGATCCAGTTAGAGCGACAGGGTAAGATGCTGCTTCCCAGTTTAAGAGAGTACTCCAGGGTCTTTGGCTTGAACGAAGAAAAACTGCTAAAGGCTAAATCCGACGTACTTATCATGCATCCCGGCCCGATTAACCGTGGCGTAGAGATTAGTCCCTCTATTGCTGACGGACCCTATTCGGTAATTTTAGATCAGGTAACTAATGGTGTCGCCGTCCGTATGGCTTTGCTCTATCTGCTCATAGGAGGAGAAAAGGATGAGTAAGCTCATCCGTGGTGGAAGGGTTTTAGACCCGGCAAGTGGCTTGGACGACTTCCACGACATTCTCGTAGTGGGAAGCGTTATCAAGGCCTTAGGCCCTCCAGGTTCACTTGACTCCGAATTACAAGGTTCCACTGAGATTATAGAAGCGGAAGGGTTATGGGTGGTCCCGGGCCTGATTGATCTCCACACCCACCTGCGGGAACCTGGGGAAGAGTATAAGGAAACTATTCTCACCGGTAGTCGAGCCGCTGCGGCTGGCGGTTTTACTTCTGTCTGCTCCATGCCCAACACCAAACCGGTCAATGATAACTCCTCGGTCACGGATCTCATCTTTCGTCGTGCCGCTGAAGCTGATCTTGTCCGTGTCTTTCCGGTGGGAGCTATCAGTCAAGGACAGAGGGGCGAGGTGCTGGCAGAATACGGCGAATTGAAAGAAGCGGGAGCTGTTGCGGTTAGCGATGATGGCCAAGCGGTGATGAACAGCCAGCTCATGCGAAGGGCTCTGGAATATGCCCAGGTTTTTGACCTTCCGGTGATCAGCCACGCAGAAGACCGTGACCTGGCGGCTGATGGCGTAATGAATGAAAGCCTAGTTTCCACCCGCCTTGGTTTGAGGGAGATCCCCAGCGCGGCTGAGGACGTAATGGTATTCCGTGATTGTAGCCTGGCGGAACTCACCGGTGGGCAATTACACATCGCTCATGTATCCAGTGGTGGATCAGTAGAACTTGTTAGACAGTTCAAGGCCCGTGGCGTTAGGGTGACCGCTGAGGCCACCCCCCATCATTTTACTCTGACTGACGAAGCACTCGAAGATTTTGACACCAACCTGAAGGTAAACCCACCAATTCGCTCTTCCAAGGACCTG
>JAJDNB010000088.1 GCA_022340905.1 Deltaproteobacteria bacterium
TGAATTACGGGAGATCAAGGATTTTTGGATAGATAAGAAGATAGTCGGCATGAAAATAGATCACATGCTGAAATACAACATTTTGAAAAAAGAATTCGTTATCAAAAGATCATGGGAAATTGATGAGGTTTTGGTTACCAAGTCCTTTGACGAAGCCCAGAACTTGATGACCACAATTAGGGGGCTACAAATTCTTCCATTCAACTGGCTGGAGAATGGAAACCGTTATCAACTGGCAACCAAGGCCGAACTCAGCAAAGCAAACTTGCCTTTTGATTTGAGAACCGCCATGTTTTTCTCGCCCCCTTGGGGATTTGAAACAGATTGGTATATACTGGATTTCAATCGTTCATAAAAAGAGGTCGTTTCCATGCGTCTCCTCTTGGTGGAAGATGATTTGAAGCTTGCCTCCTTCATATCAAAGGGGCTCAGACAGGGTGGCTTTGCCGTGGACCACTGCGCAGATGGAGAGGATGGCCTGCATATGGCCTTGAGTGAACCTTACGATGCCGCGATTGTCGACATAATGTTGCCCAAACTTGACGGTCTTTCTCTCATAGACGAACTGCGAAGGCGTAAAAACAATACGCCGGTCATTATCTTGAGCGCAAAGCGCTCGGTGGATGATCGGATAAAGGGACTGCAGGCGGGAGGCGACGATTATCTGGTTAAGCCTTTTTCTTTTGCCGAGCTTCTGGCACGCGTTCAGGCGCTGATTCGCAGGGCTAGCGGAACATCAGAGCCTACCACTTTGGAAGTAGCTGACCTTTCCATGGATCTCCACAGCCGGAAGGTGGTGCGGGGTGGACAGAAAATAGATCTTTCACCCCTGGAGTTCTCCTTGCTCGAGTACCTTATGCGCAACGCCGGGAATGTGGTCTCTAAAACCATGATCATGGAACATGTGTGGGATTATAACTTTGACCCACAGACCAACGTGGTGGAGGTTCGCATAAGTAAACTGCGGGACAAGGTTGACGAAGATTTTGAGAAAAAGCTTATTCGTACGGTCTATGGAGCCGGTTATGTACTTGAAGAAGATTCTCAGGCCCCCTAGCACGCTGGCCCTGCGATTAACCCTTTGGTATGCAGGGATATTCACCATATCGACCCTTGTGGCCTTTGGGGCCTTCTACTTGGCGATCTCAACAGTGATTAGTAAACATAGGGACTTGGACCTTAGGGGAGATGTGCAAGAGTATTCCGCCATGTTAGTCACAAAAGGGATTGGCGAGGTTAAGGCTGAGATGAGCTGGGATGCTCTATCTGACGGCCAGGAACATACCTTTCTGCGCCTCCTCTCTTTGGATGGCAAGGAACTTGCCGCAACAGACATGTCAGCTTGGCGGAGCGTACGTACGGATAGCCAGGCGCTGGAGAAGTTGAAAGGGGGCGCAGATTACGTTCTGGAGACCCTGGATCTGCCGGAACAAGAATTCAAGGCTCGCACCGTCTACGGCAGCATCGGGCCTGATCTTGTTTTACAGATAGGGGAGTCATTGGAGGAAGACGCGGAATTCCTGGCATTACATCGCACAGTATTCATCCCAGTCATGGCTGCCATGGTAATCGTTGCCGCTATAATTGGTTGGCTCATGGCCAGACGCGCTTTGATCGGGGTTGAGGAAGTAACGCAAACAGCAATCGAGATTTCGAAGGGTGCCATGGACAAACGGGTGCCATTCAAGGCCAGAGGCGACGAGATCGAACGACTTGCAACTACTTTTAATTACATGCTCGATCGCATCAATCTGTTGATAAAGGGAATGAGAGAGATGAGCGACAATATTGCTCACGATTTGAGAAGCCCCCTGGCAAGAATTCGCGGCGTTGCCGAAATGGGGCTGATCACCTCTCACACTGAAGAAGAGCACAAAGCAATGGCCGGCAGCATGGTGGAGGAGTGTGATCGTCTCTTGGGAATGATCAACGCCATGCTGGATATTGCAGAAGCTGAATCAGGAACAGGTGAAAATACATTAGAGGAAGTTGACCTTGTCAGGGTAGTACAACGTGCCTGTGAGTTATTTCAGGCTATAGCAGAGGAGAATTCACTAACAATAGCTGCTGACTTACCTAAAAACTGTTTGGTCTACGGGGAGGCTCGAAAGCTCCAGCGAATGGTCGCCAATCTCCTTGACAATGCTCTGAAGTTCACTCCACCGCAAGGGAGTGTCACGGTGTCGTTGAAAGCTGATAATGGGCAGATTACAATTTCAGTGAGCGACACTGGCATCGGTATTTCCGAGGATGATCTCCCCTATGTCTTCAAACGATTTTACCGGTGTGACAATAGTCGGGCACAGCAGGGTACCGGTCTTGGACTGAGCCTGGTGAAGGCAATTGCCGGCTCCCTCGGCGGAAGTGTAAATGCTTCCAGTCACCTTGGTAAAGGAAGCACCTTCACCATAACCCTTCCTCAGCTACCTCTTTCTCACCAATTCCAGTCATCTTCGTAAGTGTATGCTGATTCCTGAACTATACTTCAGTCCGGCTGCCAGACAGCGTGGTCTTTGGCCCTCTTTTTGCAGGAGTGCTAGGGCACATCACCTCTGGGGCATGAGGTAAAAAGACCGGCAGGAGGGGCACCATGGCGCACAAGATTCTGGTAGTGGATGATGAACCAACCGTAAGAGATTTTCTCAACGACTTTTTTACCGAAGAGGGCTACAACGTACTACAGGCTTCAAGCGGCGAGCAGGCTATACTTCTGGCGGAAATAGAGAATCCGGAAGTAATTCTCTTGGACATCCATATGCCGGGTATTGATGGCATCGAAGTGTGCAAGAGACTAAAAGCTCAGAAAAAGACTCGCAACATTCCAATCATCATAATAACCGGTCTTGACGATAGTGGTTTCATAGCCTACCTCGAGGGAGCCGATGATTTTGTCACCAAACCTTTCAATCCTATTGAACTTACCTTTAGAGTAAGGTCAATGCACCGGATCAGACGACTGAACACAGAACTTCTCCTTGCCCAGGGTTACATAGGGCAACTGGAAAGGGAACTCTTGGATCTTCGGCAAGGGTGATCTATCGATCAATCGACAAGGTCACAGCAGGCGATTCATGAAACATCCGCACTAAGCTTCTTATCAGGCACACAAAAAAGCCTCTTGGGAGAGCACACATGCGCCATCTCCAAGAGGCCAAAAGTTATCTTTCTCTGAGGGTATTTTTAAGGAAAAGATTTCTACTTCTTTATTTCACTGCACCTTTCAAAGCTTTTCCCGCAACAAATCGGGGGACCTTGCGGGCCGCAATTTGAAGGGGGGCGCCAGTCTGAGGATTCCTGCCCTGCCTGGCCTTCCTTTGTTGCACCTTGAAGGTTCCGAAGCCCACCAGGGTGACCGCCTCACCCCTTCTCAGTGCTCCGGTGATAGAAGAGAAAACGCGGTCTACCGCAGCCTGAGCCTCTTTTTTTGTTTTTACCACCTTGGCAACCTCATTAACTAGATCGGCCTTATTCATGTCCTCCTCCTGTGCTAAGGTTAACGCCGAGCGTTAATTTGCGTGACATATAACGGGTTGTTGGATGTTTGTCAAGCGGGGGGTCAGGTTTGAAGGCGAATAAGATTTGCTGAGAGAGTCAAAAAACAGGCTGGGGGAATATGAAGATCTTGACAGCAAACAGATGTTGTGCTAAAAATCACTTTCACTAAATACATAAATGGTTGCACTTCCAGAGGTAAATGCAACGGAGGGAGAGATGGTTGCAACGTCGCAAGTCTCTAAAATTCAAAGGTTAACAACGAGTCGTTTCTTCAGAAATTTTTTGTTCGTAGGTTTGGCTTCCCACATCTTTTGGTATTATTTTAATTTCACCTGGCCTTACTATTGGAATATTTTTGCATCTTTGCTTATTCCCTTCGGTCTGTGTCTCATATCCACTAAGTCAAGCGATGAGGTTACCAACTGCCTCTGTGGTTTGGGGCGAGAAGATATATCCCAACAAGATTGGCTTCATGGGGAGATGAACAAGATCAGATTGCTAAAAAGGCAGCGACATTTTGACAAGGCTTTTGCCTTGGTGAGTGCTTTGCTCGATGAGGCACCCAATTTCCCCGAGGCCCTCTATCTCAAAGGGCATTTGCTCTGGGAGGGATTCAAGAATCCCTGGGCCGCGGAGAAGTGTTTTAGAAGAGTTATGGAGCTGACCAAAGATAACCAGCCAGTCCACAGATGGGCTTCGAGCTGCCTGTCGTGCATATACAGTAAAGTCAGCTGTTGAGGGGAGGAGATTACTGCTCTCGTAAGGCTGCGATGAGTTCTCGCACCATTTCCTTCCCGTCGCCATAAAGCATGAGAGCGTTGGGGGCGGCAAACAGGGGATTGGGAATACCGGCAAATCCAGGGCTCAGACTCCGCTTGATGATCATTACCGTTTGTGCCTTGTCCACATCCATAATAGGCATACCGTAGATAGGGCTGGATTTATCCTCTCGTGCAGAGGGGTTGACCACGTCATTGGCCCCAATGACCAGAGCCACATCAGCCTCCGGAAAACTGTCATTTATATCTTCCAAGGCAAATAGCTGATCATACGGCACGTCCGCTTCTGCCAGAAGAACGTTCATGTGACCCGGCATGCGCCCTGCCACGGGGTGAATTGCGTAGCGAATCTCTACCCCTTTCTCCTGAAGAAGGTTGGCCAGATCTCGAACCGAGTGCTGCGCCTGGGCCACGGCCATGCCATATCCCGGCACGATGATTACCAGCCGTGCGGTCTCGAAGATCATGGCCGCTTCCTCAGCGCTGGCGCTTTTGACCTTTCCTCCGTAGACCTCGTCAGCAGAGGCGGTTTCTGCAGTGGGGCCAAGGGTGCCGAATAACACGTTGGTCAAGGACCTGTTCATAGCCTTACACATGATGCTGGTCAGGATCAGTCCTGAGGCACCCACCAGGGAACCGGCGATGATGAGCACGTTGTTGCCGAGGACAAATCCGGTAGCACAGGCTGCCAGGCCAGAGTAGGAGTTGAGCAAGGCGATTACCACCGGCATGTCTGCACCACCAATGGGTACGGTGAGCATCACCCCGAGAACCGAGGATACAGCCACGAGCAGCCAATAGGCCCAGACACCCGTGGGGTTAATTACCACGAGTGTTCCCAGGGCCAGGGATGCCAGGAACAAAGTCCCATTGATTGTCTTCTGTAAAGAATCGCTTTTGGGCTGCCAACGGAGTACCCCCTGCAATTTTCCCCAGGCCACCATGCTACCGGTAAAAGTAGCAGCACCAATGAGACCACTGGCTGCCGTAGCCACATAGAGCTGGGTTGGCGGTACGTTGCTAAGACTACCAGGGGCCAACAAGGCAGTAGCGGCCACCAAAGCAGAAGCGCCGCCACCAAATCCATTGAAGGCTGCGACCATCTGAGGCATGGCGGTCATCTCTACGGTGAGAGCCAGATATGTTCCTAGGGCTCCTCCAACAACCAGGCCGATGATGATGAGTTGAAAGGTAACGATTTGCTGGTCCAGCAGGGTGGCCACCACCGCAAGGAGCATGCCGAGAGCACCGATTAGATTACCGCGCGGTGCAGTACGGGGAGAGGCCAGACCTTTGAGACCCAGAATAAAGCAAACCGAGGCAATCAGGTAGACTATGTTGATCAGGCTAATTCTCATTATTTTTTCTTCTTAAACATCAAGAGCATCCGATTGGTGACCAGAAAGCCTCCCACCACGTTGATGGTGGCCATGATAACCGCTGCACAGCCGAGGACGGCCGCCAAGGTGGATTCCTTTGCGCCCGCTGCCACCAGAGCCCCAACCACAGTGATACCGGAGATAGCATTTGCTCCTGACATTAGGGGGGTGTGCAGAGTGGGGGGTACTTTGGTGATTACCTCGAAACCGACAAATATGGCGAGGACAAAGACGGTAATGTAAATAATGAAAGCTTCCATGATTATTTTCCTAGAGCATCCACGACGGCCTGATGAACCACCTTCCCTCCGTGGGCAACCAATGCTCCTTTGGTAATTTCGTCTTCAAGATCCAGTTCCACTTTTCCTTCCTTGATCATGTGAAGGAGAAAAGTTGAGATGTTTTTGGCGTACATCTGGCTCGCATGCACGGGTACTTCTGCGGAAATATTGAGTGGACCAATTACAAGCACACCTTTATGGACAATTTTCTCACCGGGCTTGGTGACGGCACAATTGCCTCCCTTTTCGGCAGCAATATCCACGATGACCGAGCCTGGTCGCATGGAGGCCACTACTTCTTCCGGAATAAGCACAGGAGATTTTTTCCCAGGGACCGCCGCAGTGGTGATGACCACGTCTGAGTTCTTGATGCGTTCGGCCATGAGTTCTTGCTGGCGGCGGTAGAAGTCTTCTGATTGGGCCTTAGCATACCCGCCCGAATCCTGAGCTTCCTGAGTCTCTAATTCTAACTGGACAAATTTGGCTCCTAAGCTTTCCACTTCTTCTTTAACTGCGGGGCGGATGTCGAAAGCCTCTACAACAGCACCCAAGCGACGGGCGGTGGCAATGGCCTGCAGCCCAGCTACCCCAGCCCCAAGCACGAAGACCCGGGAAGGAGTGATAGTTCCCGCTGCGGTCATGAACATGGGAAACAGTTTGGGAGAGGCATCCGCCGCGGCCAGAACCGCCTTATAGCCCGCAATAGTTGCCATGGAACTGAGGGCATCCATGCTTTGGGCCCTAGTGGTGCGAGGCATGAGCTCCATGGAAAAGACGGTGAGCTTACGCTCAGCCAATTCTTTCATAACCTCCGGATAGGCTAACGGTTCGGTGAAGGATATGAGGATGCAACCTTCCTTTAGTGCATCTAGGTCGGCAGCTGGAAAGTCAGGGTATGATCCCGGCCCTCGAACCATGAGAACTAAGTCTGCTTGGGCTAGGAGCCTCTGGCGATCTCCTTCAACTCGGGCGCCTTGGTCCTCGTAGGCCTTATCCAGACTATTGACGCCCTCACCCGCCCCTGTCTCAATTGCCACTTCAAGGCCTGCCTTGATCAAAGCAGGAACTGTTTGGGGAATGAGGGCTACTCGCCTCTCTCCAGGATAG
>JAJDNB010000090.1 GCA_022340905.1 Deltaproteobacteria bacterium
CTAGAAGCTCTCGATTGGAGGCATGGATGTAGTAGCCTAGGATGTGCATCGTTCCAGGTGGATACTGGGCGCTGATTTCAACCCCGGGCACTACTTCAACACCAAACTCTTTTCCTGCTGCGAGTGCTTCCTCTACCCCAGCCACAGTGTCATGGTCGGTGAGTGCAATCGCGCGCAATCTTTTCTTTTTGGCGAGCTGGACTAATTGTCTGGGTGAAAGACTGCCGTCCGAATAACTGGAGTGGGTATGGAGATCAATGCGGTCCATGTATTTTTGATCATTTGGCCAAAACGGTCACAAAGGCAGTTTGGCCATTTGGCCAGAGAGCATGGGGCATGGAGCATAGAGCGAAAGGCGTTCAAGTCGCTGCTGGAAAGCCACTTCCACAGTTTCAATTCAATACTCCAGCACTCCATATGCTTTGTTATCTCAGTGCTCTATCTAGTTCAATCTTTTTCGCTCTGCGCTATGCTCTATGCTCTATGCGCTTTACCTGTAATACTTCTCCAAATACTCGCTTACCATGCGCTGGGTGTTGAACCGCGGAACGCAGTCAGAGATGGAGGCCTTCATCATCTTAATCCATTGGGGGCGGTTGGCGTAGTAGGTTGTAACTGCATCCTCCAAATCGGCATAGAAATCAGCAGCGGTATCTTCATCCGAGGCGTCCTCGTCGTCACCAATGGCCCACCCGTTGACCCGATTGTTGCAGGCCTCACGCCACCAGCCATCTAGCACACTCATGTTAATGCCACCATTAAAGGTTACTTTCATGCCGCTGGTGCCCGATGCCTCCCTCGGCCGTCTGGGATTATTGAGCCAGAGATCCACCCCCTGGGTCAGAAGTGCACCCTGCCACATATTGTAGTTTTTAAGGTATACTAGCCGGAGACGTCCTTCGTATTTCTGGGCAGTGTGGATTATGTCCTGTATCAGTTTTTTGCCGGCCTCGTCTTGCGGATGTGCCTTGCCAGCAAAAATAAACTGAACCCGATTGCGAGTAAGGTTCAGCAGTCTCTCCATGTCCGTGAAAAACAGGGTGGCTCGCTTGTAAGCAGCAGCCCTGCGGGCGAAGCCTACCGTGAGAAATTCCTCAGTGAAGCCGGCATTGGAGTCGGCGTTGACGTAATGAATAAGTCTACGTTTGGCAGAGAGTTCAGCCTCAGCCAGAGTTTCATCAGGAATATTCACGGCACCTTTCAGCACCTCCGGCGAGCTTCTCCACTCAGGCAGAAATTGATCATAGAGCCGGGCATAGTCTGGACCGGTCCAGGTCAAGTGATGTACGCCGTTGGTTATGTGGCCAATTTCGTAACCAGGAAACATTTCCCTGGTAACCTCACCGTGGAGTTCACTGACGCCGTTGCAGGCGCGGCTGAGGTTCAGGGCCAGACGGGTCATGTTGAGACCATCCTTTCCGCCAAACTCTCGAATCTCAGGGGGCAAGAAATTTCCAAGGCTTTCCTCCGCCAGATCATAGCCGAAGACATCATGGCCTGCCGGCACTGGGGTATGGGTGGTAAAAACACAGTGTTCCCTCACCCGATCAACATCACCATCGAGATCGTGATAAAGTGCTAAGGTGAGGAAGGCAGAATGGCCTTCGTTCATGTGGTAGGTGGTTATCCCCCTCTCCAACCTTTTTAGCGCTTTGTATCCACCTATTCCAAGAATTGCCTCCTGGCAAATTCGGGTGTGAGTGTCGCCTCCGTAGAGATACTGAGTAACCAGTCTATCGTCCGCTGTGTTGTCCTCGAGATCCGCATCTAAAAAATAGATGGAAACCTTTCCCTTGAGTCCTTGGTAGGTGTATTTCCAAACCCCGACCTTCACCTCTCGGCCACCCACAGGAACACTTACCTTCATCGGCAAAGGCTCCATAAATGCACGGGGATCGAAATAGGGATAGAGCTCTTCTTGCCAGCCCATGGGGCTAATATTTTGCAAGAAGTAGCCCCGTTTATAGAGCAGGCTTACCGCCACAAGTGGAAGGCCAAGGTCGGCGGCCGACTTGATGTGGTCACCAGCCAGAATGCCGAGACCCCCACTGTAGGTTGGAATACTTTCTTTGAGCCCGATTTCCATTGTGAAATAAGCAATTTTCATCCAAATGGCCCTTTCGTTATTGTATCAACTCTATTATCCTGAATCCGTGGGATTTTGCTCTCTTTCCTCTGAATATCTCATTGATGGCCATCTCGGTACCAACAGACGACGGCGACGTGTTCAGTTTGCGAAACAGCGCTCCATTTAAGCGCAAAACGGGCGATAATACAAGTGGAAGGTGAGAGGCGTTCAAACCGTTCAAGTCGTTCAATCCTTAGCCTGCGGCGAACTCGTTTAAATCGTAAACTCCTCAGAAGTTAGGAGCGATTCTTTAATTTCGAAATTCGAAATTTTAAACCCTGTTTCCTGAACCTCCACGCTCCATGCCCTATGCTCTATGCCTTCCCACGGACAACGGACATCTGTACAAAATTCTCTTGCATCTTGCACTGGAGCGACGGTAACATTGCATCTCAAACATCTCTTATTTTGTCCAGTCCACTACCGTTGGAATATAGCCAATGGCGCGACCAGGCGAAAGCATGACCTCGGGCAGCACCAGCTTCCACGAGGTATCGTGGGGTCCTTCGGACAGGGCCGCGTAGTTTAGAGAGGAGGAAATAATTATGCTCAATCATACTAGAAGTGCTTTGATTGTTATCCTAGCTTCATTAATGGTTTCCTGCGGTGGGAAGTACATGATTAAGTCCGAGCCCCTACCTAAACCAAGTGAAGGCAAGGCACTGGTCAATTTCATGCGCCCTTCCTCTTTCGGACGGGGCGTTGAGGCCACCATCTGGGATGGTGAAAATCTTATTGGCTGGATTTATGGCAAACAGGCATTCCAGTACGAGTGCGACCCCGGGAATCATTTGTTCATCTCATGGTCGGAGTACAAGTCTCCTGTGGAAGCTGAACTCCTGCCGGGGAGAGTATATTACATCGTTCTGCGTACAAGAATGGGTTTTTGGCGACCTAGAATACATCAGGTTCCTCTCAATCCCAAAGACGAAATGTGGCAAGAAGCTCTAACTTGGTCAAAGACATTACCCAACTACACGTTTGAGAAGGCTGGCCTTGATAAACTCCAGGCCGAAGGGCATGCAAAGATTCTTGAGTATCTGCAGGAATACAAAACCGAAGTTGCCGGAACCAAACACGTCCTTTATCTTAGGCCAGAGGATGGTGTAACTATAGAACCCTAGAAAAATGGACTTTAAATAAAGGATACTAATTGCCCATATGAATAAAGGCAGAGCCCGTGGGGGTTCTGCCTTTTTTGGTTGTAAATTTTGAATCCGTAAAATATGTTTACCAAGATCCTGCTGAGTTATATGGCTCAAAAAGCAAGCCCAGGAGATCTGGAGAGTGAAAATACTGCTGGTCAATCCCTCCTACCGCGACGTGTATCGCACTTTTGACTTCGTCCTGCCTCCCCTTGGATTGGCATATATGGCTGCTCTTTTGGCCAAGAAAAATTATGACGTCAAGATTGTTGATCTAAATGTTGGTCAAAAAGACCAAGCCATTCCCCATAACAATTGGGATTTGGTAGGGATAACCCTGGACACTTCACGCTACTACAAGGGCATGGAATACGCCCGCATGCTGAAATCCAAGGGTACCAGAGTGGTCGTTGGAGGCCCACATGCATCTTTCATGGCAGACGAGATACTGGAAAGTGGATCTGCTGATTATGTCGTTAGAGGCGAGGGCGAACACACAATGCTCGAGCTCGCCGAGACACTTAACCAGGGAGGCAATCTAGAGCAAATACAGGGATTATCTTTTAGAAATGACGATCAAATAATACATAACGATAAACGAGCCTACTCTGATGACCTCGACACCCTTCCTTCCCCGGCCAGAGATCTATTGGATATGGACAAATATCGAACCTCCAAGCTTGGCACCAGGAGCATTACCTCCATTCTCACCAGCCGAGGGTGTCCATACCAATGCTCTTTTTGTGCCTCTTCCAAACTTGCAGGTACTTTCTGGAGAGCCAGATCAGTCCAATCAATCGTCGAAGAGATTCAATTTGTGAAAGACACCTACGGTTACCGAGCCTTCGCCTTTGTGGACGACAATTTTACCTTGAATCCCCAGAGGGTGATCGATCTTTGCGAGGAGATTTGTAAACGTGGCTGGGACGTTCACTGGTGGTGCTTTTCCCGGGTTGACACTATCGTAAAGAATCCTGAGATGGTGTCACTGATGTATGAAGCTGGTTGTCGCTCTACCTATATTGGTGTAGAGAGTAGCAACCAAGAAACTCTTGATTCTTACAACAAAAAAATTAGTGCCGACATATCCCGTAAGGCCATCTCTGTTCTCAAAGAAAACAAAATAGAGATGACTGCGAGTTTCATAATTGGCGGACTCAACGAAGACAAAAAAATGGTGAAGGATACCTTACGATACGCCAAATCCCTGAATCCAAATACTGTCTCTTTTACCATCCTCACCCCCTATCCGGGCACTGACTTATTCGAACAAGTAAAAGACAGGATAATCACTTTCGACTGGCGAAAATATGATGGCATCCACTCGGTAATCCGATTGAAGCATTTCAAACCGATGCAACTCCAATTCACCCTCCTGCGTTTTTATCTTTCCTTCTATCTTCGATCTCTCGCGTCCATAAAGGATTTTCTCAAATTTTATCTACGCCGAAAACTGCAGTGGGAACATACCGATTAATGTCCATCCCTCTCCTCCATCCCCTCCCCTGGCGGGAGGGGATGAAGGGGAGGGGAAAACAATAAAAGGTCAAAATATTTATTATTCCATCTCCCCCACCTTAATCCTCCCCCGTCAAGGGGGAGGAGATTATCGTGTTTTCGGATGGGCACTAATTATTGCGTTCTTTCTTGTTGCGCCCGCCTGCAAGTCACCACGAAGCGTGAGTCCTTCTAAAAGCAAAATAGTAAAAGGTTCGTGCTTGCAACTCATGACTTACAACATCAGAGTTGGAGCTGGTAGGGACGGGCTCTTGACGCCGGTAAAATACCTCACCAGTTCCACAAGTAAATTAAGGAAAATCGGTCAGGCAATAAGGTCTGTGGATCCAGACATTGTCGCACTTCAAGAAGTCAGGGGAGAGGCTCAGGCAGAGTTTTTAGCAGACCTCGTAAGTATGGATTATGTCTACATGTCACACGAGGACTCTCGACTCGAGTGGGGGTTGGCGCTCTTGTCCAGGTTCAAAATCACAAAATACCACAAGAAATTCATACGCCATGACAAGAAAAAGCCGAGAATAGCTCTGATCTGCACAGTTGAAATAAATGACCTGCCCGTTACCATAATCAATGTGCATTTTTATTTGGGTGATTACGATGAACAAGTTGAAGAGACAGCTAAATTGATGGGTAAAGTGGTAGGACCAGTTATACTCATGGGTGACCTTAATCTCATTGACCCTGACGATGAACTCACATCCATTAAAAAGAGATTGGTCGATACCTGTGAGGTGGTGAATAGCGAATTTTCACAGGAAGCTAAAGAGATAGGCACCCATAGATTTGGCTCAAAACGGCTTGACTACATTTTTGTCGACCCTAATTACTTCTCTGTGGTGGAAGCTGGATTGTTACCAGAAGAACATAGGCGTGCCTCGGATCATATCGGCTACTTTGCCTGTGTGAAACTAAAGAGCCCAACAGGCCACAGGGAAACGTTAGACTAAAAAGATGTGAACCACAAAGACCACGAAGGGCACAGAGGGAGATTTTAGATTTTTAATTGTAGATTGGAGATTTAGCTTCTTCTGCTGTCTGTTTGCGTAAATCTACGATCTCAAATCTACAATCTTAAATTGCATTTCTCCGTGTGCTCTGTGGTTAAACCTCACCGTGGACCTCCAGGTTAACTTGGCACCAAATGAAAGCAGTTGTAGTTAGCGACTTACATTTAGAATCTGTCCACACCCTCTCCGAGCAGATAGGTATTTTCATCGGAAACTTGCCTGAAGACTACGACCTTATCCTAAACGGTGACATTATAGACAGCTCGTATCCGAATTTGCCCCGGGAAAATCTACAAATTCTCGAGCTGATACGACAAGAATCTTTCCGCAGAAAAGTTGTGTGGATCCGTGGGAACCATGATGATTGTTCTCTTCTTCGAGATCGGGGCAAAATTCATTTCAAGCGGTCCCACACTATTGGCGGCCGACTTATAATTACCCACGGCAACGAACTCGATAAGACCAAGGCGAGAATTCAACAGCTTCTCAGGCCATTCAAATTGATACAGATTATTCTGGTAAAATCCGGCTTGAAACCAATCAACGTGGTCCACTTCGCTAGTAGGTTTGGCCCTTTTTACAGGCTCTATCGAAAGAAACTCATGCTCGATGCGGTGAAATTCGCCAAGAAAAACGGCTTCGAAGCTATCGCCTGCGGTCACACTCATTACCCAGAGGACCACATTGTCCAAGGTGTGCGTTACATCAATACCGGTGCCTGGACTGAATATCCGCCCCACTATCTGGTGGTAAATGAACAGGAGCTTAGTCTGAAGAGCATGGGTGCTCAGACAGATACTGTTCTATCGAGGTAAAGCGGAAATCGGCCAAAAGTTTGACAAGCTGCGATTCGCTGCCCCAAATACCTCCATGCACAGCAAACTTTTTCGAAGGGGGTAACCCTACAAAGCCTTTCTTTCCGCCGAACTCCCTGGGATGAAAATAAAAAAGCGTGGGCCCCTGTCGCTGGTTGAATCCCCGCACTATTTGTTGAAGTAAGGGGTAAGGCAAAAGTCTCAACCCCCAGCTACCTCCAGCAGGATAATGGCCAAAGGGAGTCTTTAAGGTCAAGGGAGGCAATTCCCATAAGTCTCCTCTGACTGTTCTAATCTTCCATGGTGTACGAGGATAGGACTCGTTTCCAATGATCTTCAAGGGAGCAAGGCTGGAGTCATAGACAAAGCCTTCTTCAGCCAAAATTTCCAAGGCCCATCTGCTGTGATCATTGATCGACCACTGAGGCGCCCGAAAACCAATTGGTCTTTTGTTTAGCAAGCCTTTAATACAGGCAATTCCTCTACGCAAAATCCGACGAAACTCTTTAGGGCTCAGCTTGTAAACCAGTTCATGATCCCAGCCGTGATAGCCTATATTGTGTCCCATGGCGTCAATGAGCCGAACCAGGTCAGGATGCTTCTCCGCCACATAACCGAGTACGAAGAAAGTAGCCCTGGACTTCGTCCGAGCAACCAGATCTAACAGCTTCATTGTGTCTGCAACCACAGTGGATGGGAATTTGTCCCACTTTTCCCTCGGCAGCAGGTCTTCCACCTCACATATGTGAAACCAGTCTTCGAGGTCCACGGTGAGAAGATTCATTCCCTTCATTCTCTTATCGCAAGCAAAGCTTGCTCAGTCGTTCAAGACGTTCAAGTCGTAGAAGTCGTAAAAATCGTAGTCCCAAATTCGCAATCCGCAATTCGAAATTCGAAATTTTGCCTAATGCTTAGTGCATGGTGCCTAGTCGGAACGGCTACCCGCTGCCTGTTGGCAGCTGCCAGCTGAATCTTTACTTCCGCCTAACCTGCATATGTTCCCAAAGGGGACCCTTGAGACCAAAGTGTCGCAGTTTCTCTTGTAGCTTTCTGTCGATGTTCACGTTTGAGCCCGGCAAAATCCAGTTCTTGTTCGCCGCCGCATGTTCGTACAACATATCGAGGACAAAAGGACGCACTGTTTCGGCCAAATAGAAAGTCGGTTTCAACATGGAGTCATCTTCAGTGATTACATCTCCGGGAGAGGCAAAGTCCGCTAGTTTTGTGCCTGGAAACAGCCTTATCCCCACCATGGCAATTACCGCTGTTGGTGACACCTCGTTCATGAGGGCGAGGGTCTCTAAAAGGGTTTCTTTGCTTTCCCCCGGTCCCCCGAAAACCAGAGAGTGGCAGAAGGGTAGCCCTACTTTGTGGCAGAGCTCTGATCCTCGGCGTATTTCCTCTTTGGTAAATGACTTGCCTAATTTCCTAAGAACCAGGTCCGAGCCTGCATCTGTGCCAAACTCTGCTCCGGTACAACCAGATTCTTTCATTACAAGCAGCAAGGATTCGGTGACAAAATGTGGATGGAGGTAGCAACTCCACTTCACTTGCAACTTTCTTTGAAGAATTTCCTTGCATACAGATTGGGCATGGTGTGGTGGAAAATTGAACACATTATCAACCATGAAGACTGTGTCCACACCCTGATCACAAAGCTGCTGGATTTCGTCCCCAACCTGCTTCGGCGACCGCAACCGAATCTCACTTCCCTCAATCAAAGGGTAAGTACAGTAGACACATGAAAAGCCACAGCCCCTTTTGGTCTGGACGTTCCCCATTCCGCCGAAACGGAGGTAGGCCTCGTTGTCAAGTTTTTCCCTCAGGGGCATGGTGATCTCTTGAATGGAAAAACGTTCTGGAGTAATTTTTTTTGAAAACTCACTACGTTGCAGAGTGATAATTCCGGGGAGTTGGTCGGTGGACTGGCCACACTCCAATTGGTCAAGAAACCGAACAAATGAAATCTCACCTTCACCCACAATACCATAGTCTGCTTCGAGGTCGTTTAATATCTGTCGTGGCATGAGGCTGAATCCCGAACCTCCCAGAACAATGGGGGCGGAGCCAAGTTTTCGCAAATGTGAAACCACCTTCCGATAAAAAGGCAAGTAGGAATGGGTATTAGGATAGGCCACATTGTCCACATTGCGCAATGAGAGTCCAATTACTTCAGGGTTAAAATCGGTCACGGCCCGCTCTAGAGCTTTACCGAAGTCATCAACAAAGCAGAGATCCAATATCTCATGCTCATGGGAGCTCTGCTCGAGGGCACCACTCAAGAAGGCCAGACCAAGAGGAAACACTGGATCTGGTAGCATCTCTGTATTTGGTGAAATCAATAGTACACGCACGGCTCTATCTAAATCCTATATGAGACTAA
Source organism: Deltaproteobacteria bacterium (assembly GCA_022340905.1). Taxonomy (GTDB): domain Bacteria; phylum Desulfobacterota; class Syntrophobacteria; order BM002; family BM002; genus BM002. The sequence continues at coordinate 8,997 of JAJDNB010000090.1, forward strand.
TCATCGGATGTGGGATGTGTGATACGGGATGTGAGATTCAACATGTTTCCATGGAATTTCCTTTCCCACATCTCAAATCTCATATCACACATCCAGATTGAGCTTGTGTCTAATTCCAGCTTTATTCTGCCTGAACAAAAGAGTTTCCTATTGCCTTGCAACAATGGTGCAACTGCTTCCACCCCCGAAAGTTGAACCTACGGCCATTCCGGCGACAAGAGTCTTCTCAATAGCACATGCAAACCTTTGAACTTCCCCAAAAGGACCGGTCAGGCTTGGTCCTTGCACAGCCGGCGGAATAGTTCCCTCGGCCAGGGAAAGTAAAATGGTTGCCACGCTCAAGAGGCCAGCACCACCGAACTCACCGACAAAATAGCGAACGGGCAGCCTGGGGATCGAATGCCACTTATTGCCAAAAACCTGCTCCAAGGCCTGAAGTTCTGCATTCTCGAGCTCATCAACTCCATTAGCAGCCAGCCCAAAAATGCCAACCTCTTCCATTTTAATGTTGCCCTCCTGCAGCGCTGTCGTCATCCCTCGGGCCATTGACCTGCCAGCTGGTTCGTAGTGCGCCTGAGCGACAACGCCACTTGTTAGAGCGAGCGACAAAACAGTTCCATAGCTCTTTTTCTCAGTCCTCTCTATAAAGCCCTCCCTCTCTAACACCAGACAGGTAGCTCCTTCGCCGGCAATGAATCCTTTCCCCGTGGGGAAAAAACTGGGCTGGAGTGTCTCCCGCTGCTGGATAGGTTTCAAAGCACGAACCGAGGCAAGACTGTGAAACAGGATGCTGGAAAGTTCATCAACACCTCCAACCAGCACTACGTCCGCTTGATCCTGCTCCAACAGTGCAATTCCGTAAGCCAGGGCACATTCACCTGACAAGTGATTTTGGCAAAAGGTGCTATTGGGACCTTTTAGCCCATGATACATGGCGATGTGGCTAGCCGGAGCGTTGGGCACAGTATCTGGAAAAAGTATCGGCTCAGCTGCCTGGGGACCATGATTTAAAAGGCTGACAAAAAAACCATCCGTCTGCTCTGTACTGCCGAAAGCGGTCCCAAAGACCACGCCTATCCGGTGGCGATTCTGATCTGTTATTATTAGCCCGCTATCCTTGATGGCCTCGATGCTTGCTGCCACCGCTAGGCGAGACTGACGGCTTAGTCGACGGTAAAAGCGAGGCTCCATAAAATCCCTGGCATTGAAATTGTCTATCTCAGCCCCGAGATTGCACACATATTTGCCAGTGTCGAATCCCCTAATCGGTGCTATGCCGGAGTTACCCCTGATCAGCTCACGCCAAAAAGCCGCTCTTCCTATTCCCAGCCCGTTCAATATGCCCACGCCGGTTATGCTGATCGGTACTCTTCTCATGACTAACTTTCAGATTCTTCCTACATTTCCTTGAGCGATCATTAATAATTGGTCACTTATGCTCATAACAGAATAGCCAACCTTCATCGATCAGTCCTGCCCAATACGAGAGTAGTGTTGTTTCCGCCGAAGGCAAAGGAATTTGATAGGGCCACTTTCATGCTGACCTTCCTGGGCTCATTGGGAACGTAGTCCAGGTCGCAGTCCGGATCGGGTTCCTTGTAGTTCAAAGTCGGAGGAGCCACCCCATGATAGAGGGCCAAAATGGTAGCAATGGCCTCCACTGCCCCAGCTGCCCCGAGGCAGTGTCCCAGGGCGGATTTCACCGAGCTTATGGGGAGCGACTGAGCTCTTTGCCGGAAAAGCCTTTTTATAGCTAGGGTTTCCACTTTGTCGTTAATCAGCGTTCCCGTGCCGTGAGCGTTGATATAATCCACTGCCTCTGGTGGTACTCCAGCAGAGGTAAGTGCATTGGACATGCTTCTTTCCGCTCCTTCTCCCTGCAAATCTGGAGAGGTCATGTGGTAGGCGTCGGCGGAAATGCCGTATCCCATAACTTCAGCGTATCCAGATACTCCATGGAGCGCCGCAAGCCGCTCAGACTCCAAAATCAAGATGGACCCACTCTCCCCTAATATCAATCCCTCCCGATTCCGATCAAAGGGTCGGCAGGTCTTCCTGTCCACTGAGCGTAGAGCATTGAAGCCTGAGAAAGTGAGCTCTGAGAGGGACTCAGCACCTCCCGCAACCACCACATCAGCCTTTCCTGACCGAATGAGATCCATACCGTAGCCTATAGCGGTGGCGCTGGAGGAACAAGCTGTGGCAATGGTAGAGCGAATGCCGGAAAAGCCATAGAGATTACCAATGGCGTCGGTAAGATTGCAGGCAGGAAAAGGCATAAGTAAAGAAGGTCGGGGATGAAAACGGCCCTGGTAAAGCTGGCGGCGGTATTTTTCTGCCTCGAAAACACCGCCGGCACCGGCACCCATAACAACAGCGACTCGCTCCGGCGACACTTTGCGCTCCACGATTTTCGCTTCCATCAGAGCTTCTTGGGCGGCCCACAACCCCAACTGATCGCACCGGCCCATGCGACGACATTCATGGGGGGAGAGTCTGGCAAGGAAATCGACACCGCGCACTTGCCCTCCTATACGACTGCGGTAGCCGGTGACGTCAAAAAGGTCAATCGGGCCAAGTCCACACTTTCCCTGGCTGATCCCCTTCCAAAACGTCTCTTTCTGCTCCCCCAAAGCGCAGATAATTCCCATTGCAGTAACGATTACACCCTTACTACCCATTCGCACTATCCTATCGTTGCCAGGACTTCTGAAGGGATGAAGCTTTCAGTGTTCAGGCTTCAGCATCCCCGTTTCTTTTTCCTGATCCGCCTCCGGCGGAACACCTGACACCTTAAGATTTGTTGCTTGGAATTTGATATTTTCCTGTGCTCCATCACACCATTACTCTAGTACTCCAATACTCCAATACTCCAAACCTCATATCCTAAAATCTCTCAAATACCACCTTCGTCTCCAAAAAAGGCTTTTAAGAAATACCATGCAAATAAGAAACGTATCCGGAAAGGCCCTAAAAGAAGAGCCACTTTTGTCATCCTCATGATAAATCGTTCTTATAGGGACGTATGTTATTTTCATTCCCAGCAAGCCTGCCTTGAGCAATATTTCTGTCTCGGTATCATAACGGGTGGTCCAAAGTGGAATGGTTTCGATAACTTTTCTGCCATAGAGTCGAAAACCACTTTGGGTGTCTGTTAGAGGCTGCCCAACCGCCCAGGAGATGCAATAGACTCCAATTCTATTGGTCCAATACCTAATCCACGGCATCTTCTCCGTTTCTGCCATTCTCGAGCCAATAACGATCTGTGCTTCTGATTTGTCGTGCTCTCTAATGAGATTGGGAATTTCCGCCGGGTCATGCTGCAGGTCCCCGTCTAAAGTGACGACCCCTTCCCACGGTTTCTCCAAAAGATGCTTGAATCCCTTGCGCAAGGCCCAGCCTTTCCCCTGGTTCTTGGCAATTCTCAGAACATTGGCCCCACTTTCCCTTGCCAGACGGGCTGTTTCATCCTGAGAACCGTCATCGATCACCAAAATTTCCCTCAAGTGTTCGCGAGTCTGACGCACCACCTCGGAGATGGTTTGAGAAAGGTTGTAAGCTGGAATAAGTGCACAAAATCTATGAGAGTGGGCACTATTCTTATCCACCAATTCAGAACTCCAGATAAAGAGTTAGTGAAGCCTGGACTACTACTCTGTGGCCGACAAACCCTCTGGCGTCAAATTTATAAAGAGTGGAGTATTGTTTAACCAAACTTGCTGTCAGAAGCAACTCTTCCTCCTCATGCACCGGCTTTACAAAGGAGCACTCGTCTACGCGAACGAGGAATCCCTGGGCCCGGTGCCGAGGCTGCGAGCCTCCTCGGGTATAGCGGATACAAAGTGCTGCCAACTGGCCTAGGGCTTCAACCACCAACGTGGCTGGAAATACCGAAACTCTACCAGCTCGGTTGATAAAAGGGTGGTCGGTCTTAATCCGGAAAATACCTTCCACGCTCTCGCCAGATTTCAGTTTAGTGACTTCGTCGACAAAGAGAAAGGGGTATCTATGGGGCAGTAAATCCTGAACCTGCTCACGGGAAAGCAACATATCTCAGTCCACAGTAATGGTCTCTTCTTAACCTTTCCGCTAAGATCAACCTTCACTCGGCATGCGATCACTCTCAGAAACCACAAAGGTCACGAAGAACACAAAGAATGTACTACAAGAGCAAAAATTTCCTTTGGGATCTTTGTGTCCTTTGTGGTGAAAGGCTGCCCACCCTTATAGTTCGCTGCTAGTCGGGCCAAAAGTATTGTACCATGGAATCAACCCGATCCTTGAGGGTACCAGTGAGTTTGTACAGTAGGGTGCCATCAAGCTTCTGCAAGACTTGCACTGTTTCGCCCTTGGCCAGCAAGGATCCGTCACTCTGCAGCAAAACTTCGAATCGAAATGTGAGAGATGCTGTCTGTGGTCGAAGAAGGTGTGCTTGAATTGTGATGACGTCATTCGTGCGGGCAGGTTTTTTGAATTCGCACTGTGCACTCACTACCGGGGCAATAAATCCTAAGGCGGTGAACTGTTCAGGCAGGAGAGAAAACTTCTCCAGGACTTTCATGCGAGCCAGCTCAAACCAGGCAAAGTAATGACCGTACCAAGTAATTCCCCACTGATCAACCTCGTTGAACCTGACAGTGGTCGTAGTCTTAACCCACCGCATCTGATGCCTTCTGAACTGAGCTTTTTTCCAAAATAAACTCCCCGAGAGCATTGACCGAGGCAAAGGCCCGTCGCCCCACTTCGGCGTCTGGGATCTCAACCTGATATTGCCTCTCGATAGCCACGACCAATTCCAGGGCATCAATGGAATCAAGGCCAAGCCCATCGCCAAACAAGGGTTCTGAATCAACGATGTCCGCCGGGGTGACATCTTCCAAACGAAGAGTCTGCACTATGAGTTCCTTGAGATTTGCAAGCAGATTGTTTCGCTCTAGCAGTGGAGTTTGCAACGCTTAATCCTCCTCACTCAGTTGTCTGTCTCCTGATCGGGCCATGCAAGATTTGCTCCAACCATATCTCACCTTATGTACTATTCCCCCTATGGCTTTCGGACTTCCTATCCTCACCGAGATTCTAGTTTGGGAAAATTGCGTAGTAAATAATTATAATGCCGGCAAGCTTCTCTTGACTGTAAGAATTTCTTCAGGTTAGACCTCCATCAACGCAGATAATTTGTCCGGTAATATAAGAGGCTTCCTCGGACGCCAAAAACAGCACCATTCCACATACATCGTCCGGTTGCCCAAAATGACCCAGTGGAATTGATTGCTTGAGTTCGGTCAAAGTTTTTGCAGGTAATGACCGAGTCATATCGGTATCTATAACCCCTGGAGACACGGCGTTAACCGTTATGCCAATTTTGCCTACCTCTCTCGCCAAAGATTTGGTGAAACTCGCCACACCGCCTTTGGCAGCAGCGTAATTGGCCTGCCCTTCCCTGCCCAGGATGGAGCTGGGTGAGACAAGGTTGATCACCCTACCCCATCTTTGGGCTATCATGGGCTTCAGTGCTAGCTTGGAGCAGATAAATGTAGCCTGGAGGTTGACCCGCAGCACATCATGCCACTCTGAATCTGACATAAACATCACCAAATTGTCACGCCTTATTCCAGCGTTGTTAACCAAAATATCCAGACGGCCAAACTGCGTTAAAATCTGGTCGAATAAAGCTTTCATCTGATCAAAATCGGACGCATCCGCCTGATGAACCTGCCCCTTTGCACCAGCCACTTCGTCCTGAAATTTTTGCGCCTGATCCTTATCCTCAGCGTAGGTCACCACAATTTGGGCACCCTCTCGAAGAAATCTCATGCCAAGAGCCGCACCTATTCCGCGAGTTCCACCAGTAATAAGAGCAATTTTATCTTTGAATCTCATGAAAACAAACTTCTTGGGGACCATAACCGCTGACGGCTCTAACCAAAACTGACGGTAGGGGAGAGGTAGTATTGTCTATCAGATTACTTTCTCGGCGTCAAAATTGACTATAGTAGTGATTCCTTGTCCCGTCTGCTATAGTAAAATTTTATCTACCGAGTCAAGGGGAAAAATTCCAATTATCACTGGAAGGACAAGGTCTTTTAGGTTTTGAATGATCCCATGATAGATTTGACAAATAAGGACCTTAGGAAAATCCGAGTTTTCGTTACAGACGGCTACTGGCGTAAAACCGTTGCCGCTGTTCGGGCCCTGGGCCGTATGGGATTGCGAGTTACCGTTGGTGAGTCTACGTATTTGGCGCCAGCGTTTTTCTCAAGATATTGTTCCCGACGGGTACGTACTCCATCCCCTGTATTGGAAACATCCCAGTATCTAGATTTTCTTGAAGATTATCTCACTCTTCATCCCCATCAGGTACTCATGCCCATGGAGGAAGATACCCTTCTTTTGCTTGCCCAACACAGAGAGAGGTTTGCCCGCATCACGCGACTCCCTTTTGGTGCGTACGACAACCTTCTCTTTGCTCGCGACAAACTCAAAGTGTTAAGAAAGGCTGAAGCTTTACATATACCCACCCCCAAAACCTATGAAATCAATAGCATTGATGAGATAGAAGCACTTGCTGGACAGTTGCACTATCCGGTAGTGGTCAAACCCAGGGTAGGATCTGGAAGTGCAGGCATGTATTATGTATCCGAGTCTTCTCAGCTCTTTCCTGCTCTGAAGCGACTGTTCCTCTCCGGACGGTTGCCGCTGGTCCAGGAGAGATTGCCTGCTGAGGGCGCAGGAATTGGTGCCAGTTTCCTCTTGGACCATAAGCATCAAGTACGTGCCAGCTTTATTCATCGACGGGTCAGAGAGTATCCAGTAGAGGGTGGGCCAAGCACTCTGCGAGAAAGTATTATACATGAACAAGCAAGAGATGATGGTGCCAGACTATTACAAAGTCTGCATTTCACTGGTGTGGCCATGGTTGAATTCAAAATTGACAGTCGTGATCGCAAGGCTAAGCTCCTTGAGGTAAATCCTCGCTTCTGGGGTTCTTTGGCTCTGGCGATCGATGCCGGGGTAAATTTCCCCTACCTCCTCGCCCTAATGGCACTGGAGAGGGATTTCCCTCCGGTAGTGGATTACAGGTTGGGACATTTTTGTCGCTGGTTACTGCCAGGAGACATATTACATTTTTTCAAAAATCCCGGAAGGTGGCATCTAAAACCTAGCTTTTTTCAGTTCCGTGGGCTCACCCTGACCTACGATATCGTTGACATGAAAGATCCTTTGCCCATCGTGGGCAGCGTTCTGGCTTTGCTGCCTTTTTATTTCAGTCAGGACTTTATTCACATTCGCACTCGCAGAGGAAGCTCAACTTAAAAGAAAAAGTCATTGAAAAATACATGCAGGTAAGCTAAATAGTTAAGACTTCAGATCTGTAGATCGGAAGCTCTAAATCTGGTGCTGAATTAATGGGAGATTCGGTTTTATGGCTGCAGCAGAATATTCATGAGCACAGCCTCCTATATTTCATAGCTCTCTATATTGTAGGGGGAAGACCAGTAGCGATCTTAACCGCCAGTCTTGTTAAACTCAATCTTCTGTTCTTCTTCCCCCTTGTTGTTTTCATGGACATCTTACAGGTTCCCTGTTTTTACTACCTGTATGAACATACTTTTACCAGCAGCCGTCTTAAGCGTTTAAGTGGCTATTTTCAACGAAAGGGCGAGATAGCCAAAGATAGGAGTTTCTTTCAAAGGCTGAAAACTCTAGGGAATGTGGGCGTAGTCCTGCTCACTATGCTGCCGGTCAAAGGAGGCGGCATGTGGAGCGGCGTATTTCTGGCCCACATTACGGGTATGCCCAAGAAGGTAAGCTATCCCCTGCTATTTGTTGGAAGCCTCTTGGGTAGCCTCATGTTTCTTGGGTTAGGCGATGGTCTGATTCGGTTCTACCGCCTCGTAACATAATTGGTAAATCCTTCTCCTTACCTTGACAACGAGCAGCCTGCGGTTTGGAGGGAACCGGACATGCCAAATAAAGTGCATAGCCCTTGAAATAAATGTATTGGGCCGAGTGAACTTCGGATTCTTGGAGGAATGTTTTGAAGACCAACGGCCATCGGCTAGAGGTTCATGCCATCAACTTATTGATGGCCGCCCTGGCCAGCATAAATAACGAGAAGCTCTTTACCTTCACCTATAGGTCGGTGGCTAAACTCGCCGAGAAAATAGCCAAAAGGGATTACTACGTTCGCAGAATTCGCTGGATCCGTGATCTCTTCGATCAAGGACACCCAAGCCTAGAGATTACCAAGAAGATACTGAAAACGCTCAATCCCCATCACCGCAAGACCATAATTCAAAGTTACGTAATCAATCAACTCTTAGTGGGAACCAACAAGAGAAAGGCGTTTGCTCAGGAGCCAGGAGGTTTTTATCCGCCGGGATTTTTGGTGCTTAGCCCAACTATGCGCTGCAATCTGAACTGTTTCGGCTGTTATGCCGGCAGTTACCAACGGAAAGAAGAACTGAGCTTTGACACCATAGATCGGATTCTCAACGAGGCCAAGGAAATGGGCATTTATTTCATTACCGTTTCCGGAGGTGAGCCCTTTTTCCGCCAAGACATTTTTAACATCTTTCGCAAGCACAATGACATGTCCTTTCTGGTCTACACTCATGGAGGCCTTATCGACGAAAAAATGACTGAAAAGATTATCTCGGTGGGCAATGTGCTCCCCTCCATAAGCATCGAAGGCTTCAAGAATTACACAGACCTGCGGCGAGGAAATGGCCACTATGACCGGGTTATGGGTGCCATGGACTTGTTGCGACAGGCGGGAGTGCTATTTGGCTACTCTGCCACCCAGACCAGAGAGAACCACGATACCATTACCAGCGATGAATTCGTTGACTTTATGATTGACAAGGGTTGTCTTCTCGGCTGCTACTTCATGTATGTTCCAGTGGGACGGGACCCCAAGACTGAACTTATGCCCACTCCTGCCCAGAGAGATCAACTGAGAGATTCACTAGCTCGTTGGCGAAATAGCAAGCCCATCCTTTTCATAGATTTTTGGAACGATGGACCCGTGGTAAACGGCTGCATGTCAGGTGGCCGCAAATACGCTCATATCAACTCCAAGGGGGATGTAGAACCTTGCGTCTTCTGCCACTTCGCCACCCATAACGTCCACGACACCTCTCTAAAAGAGGCTCTCAATTCGCCGCTTTTTCAGGCGATAAAAGCCAAAATACCATTTGATGACAATTTGTATCGCCCTTGTATGCTGGTCGACCATCCAGAAGTTGGCCGGGAGATGGCTTTAAAGCATGGGGCCTATTTCACCCATGAGGGAGCGGAGGTCATCTTCACTAAACTGGCAGACAAAATTGACGAGTTTGCCGACTCCTACAAGATCTTCGCTGATCCAGCTTGGCAGAAGCAATCTCAGTCGAAGCAGTCTCGAGGAGATAAGACATGAGGCCACAACGTTGGATAAGACCAAGCTGTATTATGCTTGTTGTTACCCTGGCTTTTTGGGCTCTCAATGTGTTCGCTGCTGCCCGCACCAGGATTGCCGTGGTTGATCTTGAATCACAAGGGCAAAAGGCCAAATCTGAAGAACTGGGCAAAATTGCAGCCCAATGGCTCACTACCGCTTTCGTCAACCAGGGGCGCTTTGACGTAATCGAGCGGCAAGCATTGCAAGAAATTATCGAAGAGCAGCAGTTGGGCTCAGCCGGTGTAATTGATGTTAATACCGCGGCCCAGTTGGGAAGGGTCCTCGGAGCCACCTACATAGTCACCGGGGCTGTCTTGAGCCACAAGCAAGGGATAGATCTGAACGTCAAAATCATAGATACAGAAAGCGCCGCCATTAAGGTTGCAGACCGCTTGGCAGCCACCAGTGTCGGAGCTATGTCTAGAAAGATCAATCCATTTGTGGCCCAATTGGTGAGCAAATTTCCTCTGCGTGGATTCATCATCCATCAAAAGGACGAGAAATTTATCATTGACATAGGTAAATCCGCTGGGGCCAAACAGGGCATGCGCTTCAAAGTCTATCGGGAGGGCGAAATCATCAAACACCCTGTATCGGGTGAGATTTTGGGCGTTGAAAAGATTCCCACCGGCCAGCTCGAGCTTACTGAGGTCCAGGAGAAACTGGCCTTTGCCAGAGTAATTGAACAAAAAACCGGTGAGTCCGTGGCAGTAGGACAAAATGTGGTTTCTTTAGAAGCAAGCAAACCAGGAACTGGTGGTCCCTTCATTGGTATCCCCTATTCCGCTTCCACAAGCACCGCTCTCCGTTTCTCTTTAGCCTGGGGCAGACCTGGCTCGGGCTCAGGAGATTTTGTAAAACCTTGCGGAATAGCTGCAGACGGCCTGGGCAACATTTACGTGGCCGACACGTACAACAACCGGATTGAAGTATTCGACAACTCTGGGACCTTTATGAAAGCCTGGGGGCAAGAGGGAACAGGCTCTGGAAGTCTTGCGCGACCTTGGGATGTGGCTGTCGACTCAGAGTCCATTGTTTACGTGGCTGACACCTATAACCACAGAGTCCAAAGATTTGATGCCAACGGTGCTTATCTGGGTCAGTGGGGCCAGAAAGGCAAAGGTAGTGGCGATTTTTACTTTTTGAGTGGCATTGCCGTGGGTCCCGATGGGACCATTTACACCGTGGACGCAAAACTTAACCGGGTGCAAGTTTTTGACAACCAGGGAAGATTCCTGCGTTCATGGGGCAACAAGGGCAAGGGTAGTGGCTCTTTTGTTTCTCCCTTGGGACTTACAGTGGACGGAAGTGGCAATGTGTATGTAGCTGATTCTAAAATGCGCAGAGTCCAAAAGTTTGACTCTCAAGGTCGATTTCTTGCTGCTTTCACCGACAGGCTTACCTATCCAGTTGACGTTGCCATTGACCCATCCTCTGGAGATTTATTGGTATTGGATGCTGCCACCCATCTGATTTGGGAAATGAATCCAACGGGGCAGAGTCTCAGATCGTATGGAGGTCCAGGGAGAAGCTCTGGGCAGTTTGTCGAGCCTTATGGAATATGTACTGATGGAGCCAGCAGCGTCTTTGTGGCGGACACCGGCAACTCAAGAGTGCAAAAGTTTTCTCACTAGCCCGGTTGTATTTCAGCAAATAGGCGTCACATAACTGATCGAGCAGGCAGCAAAGAGCCTGCTTTGTTTTTTTAGACACTAGCGCTGAACTGTCATGACCAATTCTTTTTTCGCCTTTTTAGCGGACCGTATTGTCCAATTTCATAGGCTTATTCTCCTTTTCGCCTCAGTTCTCACCATTGTATCCATTCTGCTCATTACCCAACTCCACATGGATTCCAGCATAGACTCTCTTATGCCTTCCAGGGATAACCAAGCGAGAAAATTGCTGACAGACCTCATGGATGCCGGCCCTCAGGACGTCCTCGTAGTAGTCGTGAGTGTATCTGAGCCTGAAGAATTGGAAAGCGCCAAGGAAATAGTTGATGTTTTCGTTGAAAAAATGGCATCTTTTCCCGGCATAGACCACGTGGAAGCCAGGGTGAGCACGGAGCAAAAAAAGTTTTTTTCCAAAATCTTGCTACCCCATGCTGGACTCTACCTATCAGAAAAGGAAAGACTTGATTTACTCGAGCGGTTGAGCGACTCCGCCATCTCTCGCCAGATAAAAGAAAACAAGCGTCTTTTACTTATGCCCATGCAGAGTGGTGTCAGGGATCTCATCCTCAAGGACCCTCTGGGCCTTCGACATTTGTGGCTTTCCCGCTGGTTTGCCCAGCAGTCTTTTGCCGGCCTCGAACTGGATGATGGCTACCTGGTAGATAAGAGCCGAAGCCATCTTCTGGTCTTCATCAGACCAAAAGAGTCAGCTCGCAACATCACCTATACGAAGAAACTCATGGCAGCGGCTTCGGCAGCAGGGGAAACTGCCATCAGCAATTGGCGTAAATCACATCCTTCAGCCTCTGGCAGACCCAAAATCACCTTTGCTGGCGGATATGCTATTGCTCAAGAGGATGAAGCCCTAACTCGCAGAGATCTGCAGAGCAGCCTGCTCATTTCATTTCTCGGGGTTAATATTTTGTTTTTTCTGGTTTTCCGGAGATTGCGCATCCTCTTTCTTATGCTCCTGCCACTGGCGATGGCTCTCATCTGGACTTTCGGGTTAATGCAACTCATCTTTGGTCACGTCAATGTACTGACCGGCGCTTTTGCCGCCGTATTGCTCGGGCTTGGTATTGACTTTGCTATACACCTCCTCAATCTATATCTCGGTGGTTGCCAGAATTATGACCAAGCGACGGCTCTTCATCTGGCATTGACTCAAAGTGGTCGAGCCATCCTTATGGGCGGACTGACTACGGCACTAGCCTTTTTCGCTCTCTCCATTTCCTCCTTCAGAGGGTTCCAGGAACTGGGCATCATCACCGGGATCGGCATCCTTGCTTGCTTAGCTGCCATGTTGGTGGTGCTGCCGGCTCTTCTCGTCTGGCATCAGGGAAGTGCGGCTTCCTCGGGGCCAGCAAAACCCATTCCCACCTTTGGGCTCGATTATCTCATACAGCCTGCGCTAAAACACCCCCGCTGGGTTGTATGGCCTTGCCTGGCCTTGCTAGCAGCTTTAGGTATTGCAGCTTTTGGCATTTCCTTTGAGGATGATCTACGATCCTTACGCCCTCAAGAGGCTGGCCGGATGGCCGTGGAAGAGGAGGTGGAGTCCATCCTTGGGGGGGCGAGCGGCTATGTGCTCTTGGTGAACGAAGGCAAGGATGAAGAAATATTGCTAAATCAAGCCTGGCGGCTTGATAAAGCTCTGGCCAAGCTTGAACAGGCAGACCGGCTGTCCCATTATCGCAGCATCCTCGCCTACTGGCCAGCGCCTGAAAGTCAGCGGTTGGCTCTGGACTTTTATCAGCGTCATGCGGTTGAATTGAACCCAGATCGCATCGAGGCTACATTCAAAAAGGCCTTACGGGTGAACGGTTTTCAATTCCTCCCCGAGTACACCTCATACCTGAACTGGCTGAGGACTCTGTTGAACCCACATGGCCAGGTGGATCGACAGACCTTCAAGAAAGCGAATCTCGAGCAACTGCTTGATCCTTTCCTGGTGGAACGAGGTCCAAGTCGTAAACTGTTTACTTTCGTCTTCCCCCGGCAAGGTCTATGGGACAAAAACGATTTGGCTGGATTAAGCAAGGATCTCAGCGAAGCTGCTCTGGAAAATGGTCTCAGCGGCAAGGAATGGCGACTTGCCGGCTGGCCAATCTTGACGGATCATCTCAAAAATCTGGTATGGCGGGATCTTGCCGACTCTCTCCTTCTTGCAGGGCTGGCTATTACCGTGGCCTTGCTTTTGGCTTTGCGACACCCCTTTTATGCGGCACTGGCTGCTATTCCCCTGGTAAGCGGAATAGTGGCCCTTTTGGGGATAATGGCCTTGTTGACAATAAAATTCAACTACGTTAACTTCATCGTCCTGCCGCTGATTGTGGGAATAGGCATAGATGACGGCATCCACATCGTTCACCACTGGCGCCAGGATTCCAAAGAAAAGCTTCCTGCGATTCTCAACCGAATTGGCCGAGCTATCGTCCTTACCTCTTTGACCACTACTATCGGGTTCGGTTCTCTCGTCAGTTCTCATTATCCCGGCCTCCGCAGCATCGGCTGGGTTACAGCTTTGGGAATTCTAACCTGCCTTCTTGCCGCCCTTTTCCTCTTGCCAGCGGTTTTAGCGTGGATTGACGAAAAGCGCACAGCTTCGCAAAAGGTAATAGGTCATGGGTAATAGGTCATAGGTGGAAGACATCCCATAACCCATAACCCGTGACCTATTGCCCATAAAGAAATCGTCGTCGAATATGTCTCTGTGCGTTATGATTCTGACGGACCAAGTCCTTGCATCTTAATGCAACTGGCCACTGACAATAAGGGGATTTTTTCATGAAAGCAGCTTACCTAGGAATCGATGTAGGCTCTATTAGTACTAATCTGGTGCTCTTGGATGACAATGGCAGAGTTCTCCATAAGCTTTACCTGCGAACCCACGGCCAGCCAATGAAAGCGATGCAAACAGGTCTCATGGGGCTAGCTGAGAAAATGGATGGCGACTTAACTGTCAGTGGGGTGGGCACTACCGGGAGTGGTCGTTATCTTGCCGGCATCTTAATAGGTGCCGATGTGATTAAGAACGAGATTACCGCCCATGCTGTGGCAGCTCTTCACTATAACCCGGAGACTCAGACTATTATTGAGATTGGTGGGCAGGACTCCAAAAGCATAATTTTGCGCAACTCCGCTGTCATCGATTTTGCTATGAACACAGTCTGTGCCGCAGGCACCGGCTCCTTTCTGGATCAGCAGGCATATCGGTTGGGCATACCTATAGAGTCTTTTGGAGAACATGCTCTCAAGGCCAAAAAGCCGGTTAAAATTGCCAGCCGTTGTACAGTCTTCGCTGAGTCCGACATGATTCACAAACAGCAAATGGGACATAGCGTGGAAGATATAATAGCTGGACTGTGCCAGGCCCTGGTACGCAATTACTTGAACAATCTGGTCAGGAGCCAGGAACTCCGTCACCCCATCCTCTTCCAGGGGGGTGTGGCTGCCAATGTAGGCATGCGGTCTGCCTTCGAGCACGTTCTGGGAAAAGAATTATTCGTACCCCCGGACTTTGAGGTAATGGGGGCCATCGGTGCTGCACTGCTAGCGAAGGAAGCGGCGACTTCAATGGGGAAAACCCGCTTTCGTGGATTTGAAATGGGTGGGATTCCTTACGAACTAAGCGGTTTTGAATGTGAGGGCTGCTCCAATTGCTGTGAGGTAATGGAGGTAAAGCTTCCTCTGGCTCAAGGCCAGGAACGGTTGGTGCGCTGGGGGGATCGTTGCGGCAAGTGGGAAACTGGCGACCTATGAAGGGAAAGAGGGCTTTTTTCGGTTGAGAAGATCTACAAAGGCCTCCAAGCGAGTTTGCACTCCACCGGGCGAAGTATGCTCGTCGAAGATCAGGGTGAGCACCGGGATATTGTAGTCACGAGAAACTTTAGCCAAGATCGTCTGAGCTACCAGCTCAGGC
>JAJDNB010000124.1 GCA_022340905.1 Deltaproteobacteria bacterium
AAAAAATAGTATGTAATTACAGCAAGATAATTCTTTATCACCTAAGGATGTTGCAATATGCAATACTTTTCAGGCATTGGTTTCAGGCCTTCTCAATCATAGATATTTCAATGATAACAACAAGATAACTGCAAATTTAGCGCATTGGCACGATACTTGATTAATTAAGAGGGCAAAGAGAAGCAAAAACGGTTCAATAAAACATAAGATAGCGGGAGGATTCACCATGAGTATCAGAGAAAAGCTTGAAAGGATCATGCTGGCCATAACCTTCGCTGAGGCGGGAGATCATGACTCAGCCAGGGAGTTTCTAAAAGAGGAAAAACGTCCGCGCACGTCGAAGCGGGTTAGTAGGCGACGGCCCAGGCCAGAGCTGCGAGCCCCTTCCGCAAAGCGCTAGGAAACCATCGTGGAGTTTGTGAGGACGATTTGAAAGGAGGAAACAGTTCATGTTGCAAAAATTGAAGAAAAAGATTCTCAAAAAGAAAGCGGCTGATGAGAGCGAAGTAGCGGTTGAGAGCCGCAAGCAAGAGACCCTCAGAGAGAAAATCGAGAGTTACACCGAGGCAGTCACCTTCGCCGAGGCGGGTCTCCAGGAAGAGGCCCAGGAGATTATGCGAGCGGAACTGGCTGAAGGGGCCAAAGTCCTGGTGGTGGGGTACGAGGACACCTTCTCCAAGCCACTGGTGGACTATGCCGTGGGATTTGCCGAGCGCATGGGCTACGAGATCGTCGCCCTCAATATCAGCCCGGTCCGCACTGAGTCAAAACACATTGGGCCTTTCTGCGACATGCTCTGCGAGGAATTTAACAAGAAGTGTAAGGAAGGTGTTGAAGCCCTCTGCCACTTATGCGAAGAGAAAAACATCCCCTTCACCCACTTGGTCAAATTTGGTGAGATTGATGACTGCATTAAAGAAGCCCACGAGGAGATCCGGAGAGTGGAATTCGTCATCACTGAACCAGAGAGTTGTCCCGAAGAGGGAAGAGTTGCCATCCCCGTGTTCTGTATGGCCCGCTAGCCGCCCGGGCCTAGTAGGTAGGTCGGATCAATCCCCTTGCGGGTGAGCGATCCGACCTCCTGCGGGTGCCTCAAATTCGGGAATTGCGCGAAGGAGGAACATACATGAGTGGTCACTTCATTTTTGGTCTGGTATTAATCCTGTTCACCCTTGGTCTTTGCTACTATTACAGAAACGAAAACAAGAAAAAGTAAAGAGCGACCTCAGGTAGCCGCTGTCATCCCACCAGTACAGGGGTGACACCCGCCTTTCTACTGCACTCCGTAAAAAAGGTAGATTACGGTGAGCATGACCGCAAGGAAGATGCAGGTCATCACTGCACCTGCCTTGGCGTAGTCAACGGTGCGGTATCCCCCGGGCCTCATGATCAGAGCATTTACCTGGTGAGTGGGAAGAACAAAGGTATTGGAGGCGGAAAGACCCACAACCAGCGCCGCCATTCTTGGATCACCGCCAGCCATGATCGCCATGTTCATACAGAGAGGCACCAAAAGCACCGTAGCGCCCACATTGGAGATCACCAAAGTGAAGAAGGAAGTCATGATCCCCACAACTGCCAGAAGAACTATGGGCTGCACCTCACCAATAATCTCGAGCACTGCTTTGGCAATGAAGGCGGCGGTGCCGGTTTGCTCAAAGGCAACTCCCAAGGGAATGAGCCCACCGAGGAGAAAAACCGTCATCCAATCCACCGAATGATAGGCCTCGTCCACCGACAGCACCCCGGTGATGATCATTCCCAGCGCCCCTGACATCAGGGCCACCGACAGCTGCATCTTGAAGAAAATAATTTGACCCAGAGCCACGGCCAGCCACAATACCGCCAATTTTGCCTTTTCCGGGCGCAAGATCTCGCC
Organism: Deltaproteobacteria bacterium; assembly: GCA_022340905.1. Classification (GTDB taxonomy): domain Bacteria; phylum Desulfobacterota; class Syntrophobacteria; order BM002; family BM002; genus BM002. Next base: position 1,880 of record JAJDNB010000124.1, read on the forward strand.
CTCCAGGGGCGAGGAAAAGGTTAGAGCCCGCGGCTGTGGCTGGTTTCTGAGACGATGAAACCGGTCCCACGGGCCCTGAAGCAAGATGGCATCCCCCATGTTCAGAACCACATGCTTAATTCCCGAGTAGTAAATCCGCTCCCCAGTGTGGACCGCGATGGGATTGACCCTGTATTGATCCTGAAATCCCGCTTCGCTCAGAGTTTTTCCCACCAGCTCTGACCGGGGCGAAACAACAGTTTCCACCAGACCGGCATTGGTACGGGCGAATTCATCAGCGAAAAAGTCCAGCCCGGCTTTTATATGCCAGCCCTTGAGTTCGGCCAGCTTCCTGATGTTTGCCTCTCTGCCTATGACTACCAGATCATCACCTGCTGCCACGGCATCATTCTTCCGTGGCACCAACCTCTTTTGACCAGTGGATGCATTACCTATTGCCACCACCGATACGAGAAAGTCCTGGCGAATGGCGAGCTCTTCCAGAGTTTTTGTTCCCTCGAAGGTCTCCGGGACGTGGAGTTCAACGGCTTGATCCAGGGCAGGATAGTCGCTCAGGAGCATAGCGGTTACGCCTCGGTCCGCTTCCCCTTTGGCGGCGGGCAGGATGAACTTGGCTAGTATCATGAAGTAAATAATCGCACTGGCGAGGAGACAGACACCAATAGGCGTCTGGGTGAAAAGGCTGAATGGCTCGAGTTTCTTTCCCCCCAGGACCATCAAATCATTAAGCAGGATCGTGGGGCTGGCTCCTACCAAGGTGATGGTGCCCCCGATGATGGCGCAAAAACCCATGGGCATGAGCAGGCGGGAGATGGGAATGTCCAGCCGTTTGGAGATGCGCTGGGTTGCGGGGAGAAACAATGCTGCTGCCCCAATATTCTGCATCATACTGGAAATTATTCCCACGGTGCCGGAAACGAGCGCCATTACCCTCCGCTCACTTCGACCCGCCAACTTGATGATAGGGCCGGCCACCTTGTTCATTACTCCGGTCTTGTCCAAGCCCGCACCTATGATGATCACCGCGATGATAGAAACTACGGCGTTACTGGCAAGCCCCATGAAGGCCTGTTTGGGTGAGACCAGCCCGATTAGCGGCAGGAGCACCATCATCATGATGCCCACCACGTCCACCCGAACCCACTCGAAGACGAAGAGAATAACAGCAAAAGCGAGAACAATCAGCGTCATAACCATGTCAGGGGTCATACTGGATGCTCCTTCCTGTCCTGGCCGTTTTTTTGTCGTAATAAATGAGTTGCTGGGCCATACACGGTGAGGCGACTTTGCCCGGCGGGCTGGCTGCTCGTTGAACAATGATTTTCTCTGATCTATCCTGCCGCACTATGAGACGATAGTTTCTCGGGAGAGAGCAACCCAATCCAATTTAGCAGAAGGCGAGAACAAGTGCAAGTTTTAACAAGCGGCAAACCCACTATGCTCTCAGGTAATATTTTCCGCAACTTATGTAATCTAGGTCTGCTAAACCGTCTCTTTTTTTTTATTTCTGGCCCTACTGGAGGAGAGGTAACTTTATGGGAATTGGTCAAAAATTTGTGTGGATGCTTACCATGCCCTTGTGGCATTCTAGGTAGTGGATAATGAAGACCCCTTCTTCCTGCTCCCGGGGTGGTCTCTCTGGGGGTTTTCGACAAGTTGGCACAAATGTTGTAAGTTTCTGAATGTATTAGAGGTTTGCAAAGGCACTGTTTTCCATACGCTTTGAAAGGGTTGGGTCTCATCATTGGGTGAAGCCATGAGCTCCATGACAGACATCTTAGGAAACAGCCATAAAGGGGAAAAGCATGGCATTTTTCCGCAAGTCAGAGGAAAGACAACAATTTGAGGACCTTGAGTTGTTGCGCCAGGAAATCCTCAAGGCCAAGATGCCCTCTTCTGTGGAAGCTTACGCCGTCAAGGAACTGAATAAACTGGGGAAGACTCCGGCGGAAGCAGCCGAATACGTCATCGGCATCAACCATCTGGAATACCTGGTGTCACTCCCCTGGAATATTCATACGGAGGATAACCTTGATCTCCAGCATGTTGAAAAGGTCCTCAACAGAGAACACGCAGGGCTCTCCCTGGTTAAAGAGCGAATACTCGAGTACCTGGCGGTCCGCACCTTGGAAATCCAAAGGGATTTTCGCCTCCTGGTGGTAGACGACGAAGAAATCACTCGAGCCAATCTAAAACACATACTGGAAAAAGAAGGATATGAGGTGGCCGCTGCCGCCAATGGTGTTGAGGCCCTGGCGCAAATGGAGAAAGGCCCCTTCGATCTCGTTCTCACCGATTTGCTCATGTTGAAGCTTGGGGGGATGGAACTACTCCAACAGGTGAAGGATCGATATCCCCAAACAGACGTGGTTATCATTACTGGATATGCCACCGTGCCATCGGCAGTGGAAGCCCTGCAAAAGGGCGCCTACCATTACCTGGCCAAACCGCTTAAGATCGACGAGGTAAGGAGCACGGTGAGTCAATCGTTGGCCAAAAGACAAAAAATGCACAGACCCAAAGGGCCGGTCCTCTGCTTTGTCGGGCCGCCGGGCACGGGCAAGACCTCTCTAGGTAAATCTATTGCCTCAGCCATGGGGAGAAAATTCATCCGCTTGGCTTTGGGTGGCATGAAAGACGAGGCTGAAATCAGGGGACATCGCCGCAGCTACGCCGGGGCCATGCCTGGACGGATCATAGATGCCGTCCGCAGGGTGGAATCCAATAACCCTCTTTTTATGCTGGATGAGATCGACAAGGTGGGCCAGGATTTCCGGGGCGACCCGTCCTCCGCCCTTCTCGAAGTGTTGGATCCCGAACAGAACGATCACTTTCTTGACTATTACCTCGATGTGCCCTTCGACCTTTCCGGGGTGATGTTCATCGCCACCGCCAACCTGGTGGACCCGATTCCGAGGCCTCTCCTCGACCGGATGGAGCTCTTAGCTCTGCCAGGATATACCGATGAGGAAAAAGAACGCATTGCTCTTGAATTCCTCATCCCCAGGCAAATCGAAGCCTCCGGCCTTTCCGGCTCTTCTCCTGAATTCAGCCCGGAGGCGGTGCTCAAAATTATTAGAGAGCACACCAGGGAGGCCGGGTTAAGAAACCTCGAGCGGGAGATCGGCTCCATCTGCCGCAAAATCGCTCGAAAAGTTGTGCAACAAGGAAGAAAACAAGCATCACTGGTGGTCGATCCCGAGATGGTGGAGGAATATCTCGGACCAAGGAAGTTCTACTACGAGGTTGCCGAGGCCAAAGATCGCGTCGGAGTAGCCACCGGCCTGGTCTGGACGGAAACGGGAGGCGAAATTATCTTCGTAGAGGCCACCACGATGAAAGGCAATAAGAATCTAATCCTCACCGGCTCCCTGGGAGAGGTCATGCAGGAATCGGCCCAGGCTGCTTTAAGTTACCTCCGCAGTAACGCCGACCACTTCAAGATTGACCAGGACTTTTTCACCAACCATGACATCCACATCCACGTGCCTGCCGGCGCCATTAGCAAGGATGGGCCTTCGGCAGGGCTCACCATCGCCATAGCCCTGATCTCGCTGCTGAAAGGTAGGCCCACAAGAAGGGAGGTAGCCGTGACCGGTGAACTGACCTTGACTGGCAGGATCCTGCCAGTGGCTGGAATAAGGGAAAAACTGCTGGCAGCTCGCCGGGCCGGAGTAAAGACTGTTGTCTTTCCTGAGAAAAACAGGGTTGATCTCGACGACCTTGAGCAAAAAATTCGGGGAGATCTTGAGGTGGTGCTCGCCAGCAATGTCGAAGAGGTAGTCGATCTCCTCCTCAGATAGACCACTTTGTCATTTATGGTGACTCATCCGCGTCGCTGTCTGCCAAATCCCACCGCTTGAGTTTGCGCCACAGGGACACTCGATCTATTCCCAAAATTTCAGCAGCTCGAGTTTTATTGCCATGGGCTTGTTTCAGCACCCAACGGATATAGTCGAGTTCATTTTCCTCGAGAGTGGGAAGCCGTTTACTCTGTTGGCGATAGACTTTGAAGCTGTATTGTTCGAGTTCCTGGGGTAAGTGTTTGGGGGAGATAAGCGAGTCTTGACAGAGGGCAACCGCCCGCTCGATAATATTTTCCAGTTCCCGAATATTACCAGGAAATTCGTAGCTTAGCAGGATATCCATGGCCTCGTCCGAAAAGCCCTCAATGGTTTTGTCCTGGCTGGTGGCATAAAGCTTCAAAAAGTGATGCGCCAGTAGGGGCACGTCGTCTTTTCTCTCCGCCAGAGGAGGAAGGTGGAGGCTGACAACATTCAGACGGTAGTAGAGGTCCTTACGGAATCCTCCTTTTGCCACTTCCTTATTTAAATCCTTATTGGTGGCGGCGACGATACGGATGTCGACGCTGATTGGTTGCGTACCGCCAACGCGGAGCAGCGACCTTTCCTCTATCACCCGGAGGAGCTTCACCTGCATGGAGGCAGGCATGTCACCAATCTCATCGAGAAAAACAGTACCCCTGTTCGCCGCCTCCAGAAGGCCTATTTTGGTGCTGGTGGCCCCGGTAAAGGCATCTTTCTCGTGACCGAAAAGCTCATTAGTGAGGAGTTCCTCGGTAAAAGCACCGCAGTTGAATGCAAGAAAACGCTGTTCAGCCCGCTGACTTTGCTGGTGGATTGCCCGGGCAATCAGCTCCTTGCCCGTACCGGTTTCACCGAAGATAAGGACATTACAGTCAGTGGGAGCGATCTGGTTCACCATCTGAACGATCTCTTGCATCTTTCGACTCTTGCCTATAATAAAGGGAGTTCCCGCCCCTCTGGAGCGCTCCTCCTTGAGTACCCGTAGCTCGTCTCTGAGAGCCTTTTTCTCCAGGGCTCTTTTCACGATCATCCGCACTTCATCGATCTTGTAGGGTTTGGGTATATAGTGATAGGCGCCCTTTTGCATTGCTTCAATCGCGGTGGCCACCGTGGCGTAGGCGGTGAGCATCACCACCTCGGTATCGGGATACTGCTCTTTGGTCCTGGCCAGGACCTCCATGCCATCCACCTGCTTCATTTTCAGGTCGGTCATAACCAAATCAAACTCAGTATTCGACAGCTTCTTGAGGGCACTGATCCCGCTATCCGCTGTTGTTACTTCATAGCCATCTTTGCGCAAAACGTGCTCGAGGTTTTCCCTGGCAATGTCCTCGTCGTCTACGACAAGTATACGGCTCTTGTTCATTTGACCTTAGTCTCCCAGGTAATTTTCCTCTCTGAGCGGGAGCCTGATGGTGAAGACGCTGCCCTCGCCTACCTTGCTTTCAACGCTAAGGGTTCCATTGTGCTGTTCGATGATGCCGTGGGCCACCGATAGGCCAAGGCCAGTACCGTAGCCCACCTCCTTGGTGCTAAAGAATGGGTCAAAGATGTGCGGCAAGTGATCTTCCGGTATACCGCAGCCGGTATCCTTCACCTGGACCACGACCTGTTTTGCTCGTTTATCTTTGGCAGCGGTGACGGTGATGCGACCAGTCTCATTCGGCATGGCCTGCGCAGCGTTTAGCAAGAGATTGAGAAGGGCCTCCTGCAGCTTTTGAGCATCGGCGAAGATATCCAGCTCCTCGGGAATTTCTGTGAAAATTTCCACTCCCGCCGGCAACTGGCTGGTAATTAGTCTGGTGGTCCTGATTACCAGGTTCTCAAGGTTCACCAAATTTTGCTGGAATTCCTGCTCCCGGGAAAACTCCAGCAACCCTTTAACGATGTCGCGGGCTCTATCCACCTCTTGATCAATGTTGCTGAGCAGTTTTCCCACAAATTCTGAATTGCCCTCACCGATCTCCTCCTGCAGAATCTGGCAAGAGGTAGAGATATTGTTCAGGGGGTTATTGAGTTGGTGGGCGATTCCGGATGTTAGAATTCCCAGAGAGGAGAGCTTCTGAGCCTGCACGAGCTGGTCCTGTCGCTTTTCGAGCTCGGTGATCATCTTGTTGAATGCCTCAACCACAGACTGGGTCTCGTCTCTGGTCTGTACCACCGGTAACGGTTTGAAATCCCCCGTGGCGATTCGCTGGGTGGTCTGCTCGATAACCGTCAGCGGTCTGACGATTTTCCAGCTGACCAAAACAGTAAGAAACGAGCCGAGAAGGAGGAGAATAATAGCGAAGAAGAGAAGCTTGGTCTTGAGGGATTTGACAATGTGCTGGACCTGGGTGTGCTCGAAATCGGATAATCGCAAAGAGAGATCAACCAGGTCTTTGCCTACCTGCCTAATCTCTGCCTCGATCACATCTTCAGATCGCGGGTTTGGATTGTCGCCTTTTGGAGTCGCAAGTTCCCGCAGAAGGTGACCATAGCGCTCCATTTCGTTCTCTAGTCTTTCCAGATAGCTAACTCCCTTCAAGCCCCTGACGTCAGGGTGTATGCGCAGATATACCTCCTTTCCTCTCTCCAGATTGGTAAGCGCTTCTTCAAGATTCTCTTTTCCTCCGTAGAGAAGGAAATTTTTTTCATAACGCCTTGCTTCCAGGAGGGTATCGTGGAGTTCGTGGCCTTTAACCACAAATCCAATTTTGCGCTCAATTGTCAGAAGGTTGCGGTAGGCAATGATGCCCACCCCTACAAAGGCAATAATGGAGAGGGTAAAGCCCAAGATCACCTTTTTTCGAATAGAGAAATCTTTCGTGGAAAGGAATTTTGCCATAATACCCGTGCGTTGATATCTCCCAGATCAGTCTGTTTTTACAACAATATAGAGTAGAAGGCTTCAAATAGCAAACGACAAGAGTGACCCATCCAGTGCAAAGAATGGGTAGATCGGTGGGACGAGAAAAAATGTGTTCTGTTTGTTAAAACGGGTCTTTTTTCGGGGCCTAATTATGCTGGGCTGTCATTAGGTGGTCATTCCGCCACTATCGTGGCTGTCACTACGCTTCGCTGTCATTCATAGTCATTATCTTGTAGGTAATCAAATGACGGCCGAGAGGGCGAATGACGGGCTTCAGCCCAGATGACGCCGGAGGTAAATGACTTTAAGTGGCGGCCACTAGGCCAAAATGACACCTCACACCTTGAGAGGTGGCGCATAGTGCCTAGTGCATTAGTCCTCGTGCCCCAGGATTTTCATGCGGAGACTGGCTGCCTCCTGTCTTTTACGATCCAGTTCTCGCCACTCAGCCCGCAAAGCTGCCATTAGCTGGTTTTGCTCCAGCCATAATGCTTGGGCATCTCCGACTTTGTCTATGTCTTGCCCTTTGCTGGGAGTCTCGAAGCCATTCTTTCTTTCAATTTCTTTTAAGCGTTTCTTTACCGCTGCCACCTCTGCCTTTACTTCTCTCATCCGCGCCAGTATTGCTTCCTCATCGCGGGTCAAGGGCACGTAGTTCCCGTCGCACTCATCTTTTTTGTCAAAATATTGGTGACAAGCAGTGCAGGATTCGCCATTCTCACCTTTGGAGACGTGGTTGTTGTTGTCAGATTTGCTTTCCATGAAAAACCCCCTGTTCAGTGTGGCAATACTTTTATTTCACATTGATGCGAGATCTGGGATGTTAGATAAGGACCTTTTCTTTTACCCCCCACAACCCACATCTCATACCACACATCCGCAATCCCTAATTGTTTCCCTATGCTCTATGCCCCATGCTCTATGCTCTATGCCCCATGCCTTCATAAATCCGCAATCCACAATCCTAAATCCGCACTCCGAAATCCCACATCAAAGATACTATAGGCACCTCGCCAGTCTTTTGCAAATCCTCAAAAAAAAACCCGGCCCACTGGGCCGGGTCTTTCCTGTTACCAAATAACTGGGGGAAGCTACTCTTTCTTTTCCTCTTCCTCTTCGGCCGGTTTCTCTTCTTCAGCTTCCGGTTCTTCTGCGGGTTCCTCGG
>JAJDNB010000135.1 GCA_022340905.1 Deltaproteobacteria bacterium
TCGTCTGGTGAACCTGTTCGAGAAACTTTCTAAGCCTGGTTTCACCGTAAGTCAACAGGTACGGTTGGTTCGTGATTATTACGAACCCATTTTGGTGAGCAAATATGACGACTATCCAAAACGACTGAGAGAGTTGGACTACTTGCAAGACTGGACCTTGAAGTACGACAGCCTGGATGAGTTTCTGGCAGACGTTGCTTTGGAACCACCAAGTTCTAATATTCCTGAAACCCATCCAGATTTAGTCGAGGACCACCTGGTACTCTCCACCATTCATTCAGCCAAGGGACTTGAGTGGCGGGCGGTGTTCTTGATTTCTGTGGTTGAGGGGCGCTTACCTCCCAGTCAAGTATACGCTGATGAAGACCTGTTAGAAGAGGAACGGCGCCTGCTCTATGTGGCAGTAACCCGAGCAAAAGAGTTTCTCTACCTATGCTGTCCTCGACGCATTTATGATAGAAGAACCGGCTTTCATTCCCCGCCGCTCTCACTCTTTTTGCGAGAGCTTCCAGGAGACAGCTATTTCCAGGAGGAAGACGAAAGACAAACGTTCACCTCTCGAATTAATAAGGCCGGGTTGGGAGAGGAAGCCATGTTCAGCCCCGGAGATGCCGTACGACATCCATTTTTTGGGAGGGGAAAAGTAATTGCTGTCCCCCACAGGATGAAGGTGCAGATTCAGTTTGAGGATGGACGCACCAGACTGCTCCATTTGGACTTCGCGCCCCTCGAGCGCGTTGCTTCCATTTACTAATTTGCCGAACCCAGCAAAGGGGGGGGCAACCACAAAAAGACACGGGAACACAAAGAGTTGGAATTTCAAAGCTAAATCTCACATTTCCTTTGCGTTCTCTGTGATTTTTGTGGCACGAAGTCTCCCTCATTAAGACAGGTGGAGGAAGGCTACAGGTGGGTAGCGAAAGTTATGATAAAGCTTTGTCTTACCTTTATGACCTACAAAAATATGGCATTAAATTCGGTCTTTCTAGTACAAGCAACCTCCTGGCACGCCTTGGAAATCCTCAGGTAAATTTGAAGGCTATACACGTTGCCGGTACCAATGGCAAAGGGTCTACTGCGGCAATGCTCTCCGCCATCCTGACTCGGATGGGCATGCAGGTTGGCCTGTATACCTCACCTCATCTGGTAAAGTTCAACGAACGTTTCCGCATCAACGACCAAGACGTGGACGACCGGGGTATAATGGACGTTTTCCTCCAGGTAAGAGAGGTAGTCGATGACCGCGAACCTCCCACATTTTTCGAGATGACCACAGCCATGGCTTTTAGCCTCTTTGCTGAAAGGGGAGTAGAGTGGGCCATCTTGGAAGTCGGGATGGGTGGGCGGTTGGACGCCACCAATGTAATTCACCCACAGGTTACCATCATCAACAATGTTGCCTTTGATCATCAGGAATTCCTGGGCTTCACCCTGGGGCGCATCGCACGGGAGAAGGCGGGAATAATCAAGCAGGGTGTTCCCCTCATAACCGCGGTTAAGCAGCCTGCGGCCCTGGCAGTCATAAAGGAACGCTGTTTGGCCCTGAATGCACCCTGCTATCGGGTCGGCCAGCAGATCAAAGTTAGATTCCGTGGCAAAGGGTGCTTTTCCTATAAGGGTCCAAAATGGCGCCTCGAAAACGTGCAATTGCCCCTGGCTGGACGCCATCAGTTGCTTAACGGCGCCACTGCGCTTGGTGCTTTGGAGGTTTTGGAGCACTTGGGCCAGCTTCATTCGACCAGTGCGCAGATTCAAGAGGGGTTGAGAAAAACCCGCTGGCCTGGGAGGTTAGAGTGGTTCAGTGAAAACCCCCCAATTCTTCTCGACGGGGCCCATAACAGTGCGGGCATTGTATCTTTGTGCAGAGCCTTGCAGGAAGAATATACTTTTAAAAGACTAATCATTGTCCTAGGAATTATGGCAGATAAAGATCTCAGGGGCATGCTGCACAAACTGGCTTTTTTGGCAGATCACATTATCCTCACTCGCCCCCGGTATGAAAGGGCAGCTGAGCCAGAATCCCTGAGGGAGATGGCTGGGGAATTTGTCAGCCGAATCGAGCTGGTCAGATCGGTCCGACAGGCCCTGAAAAGGGCTATGGGTCTGGCTACTTCCGAAGATCTGATAGTGGTTACTGGCTCTCTTTATTTCATTGGGGAGGTCAAGGAGATCAAAGAAGAACAAGTCTAGCCCGGATGTTTGATGAATTACTTGATACGATCGCAGAAACGACCGTACTCCGACTGTCCCTAAGCATGGCGGCGACAATTCATCAACCATTCGGGCTAGTTGCATAAATATTGCTTGGGTGAATCCAGAGATTCTGGAGGGATCTTAGCTCAGGTTTTCGGTTTGTTATAGAGGAACCACCTTCTCCTAACTTCAGGCAACCGTTTTTGCAGGGTAGGCTATGAAAAGGACCATAAGAATGCTCTGGCTTTGCCTATTGGTGGCATTCTTATTCCCCGCCCAGCTGCCCGCACAGTCAAAGGACAGTGCTGAAAGATTCACCTTCCGGGAGGACAAGAATTCTGGCTACCGGCTACGGGCCGACACCTTCTCCTATGATGAACGGCAAGATATCTACACGGCTAGTGGCAATGTCATTTTGCACGCCAAGGATCGGGTTATATTTGCAGACCACATTCGCTTGGATGCAGCTACCAAAGAGGCCATTCTTGAGGGCGATATTCGCATAGAGCAGGATAAGGATTGGTTGGAGGGCGAAAAGGCCTATCTGGATCTGGAGAAAGAAACAGGACTCGTGGAGTTTGGCAGAGGGTTTCTTGCCGATGGCAATTTTCACTTCAGTGGTGCCTTGGTGGAGAAGCTAGGTCCGCAGACCTACCACGTGCGGGATGGGACCTTTACCACGTGTGACGGCGATGAACCCAGTTGGCATTTCCGAACCACTGACCTGAAAGTTACGGTGGAGGGATACGGTTTTGCCAAACAGACAAAATTTTACCTTGGACGCACCCCTGTGCTCTACAGCCCATATCTGGTTTTTCCCGCCAAGACTCAAAGACAGACCGGACTGTTGATGCCCCGATTTGGAATAGGCGAACGACTGGGATACGAAGTAGACTTGCCATTTTTCTGGGCCATTTCCAGAAGCACTGATGCAACTATCTACTCCCATTATATGAGTAAGCGTGGTCTGATGCTAGGGCCCGAATTTCGTTATGCAGCTACCGGAGAGAGCAAAGGCGAGCTGCGCTTCAATTATCTTGATGATCAGGCTAGTAGAAGGGATCTTGAAGAGGAACAATATGATAGTGCTCCCGGCCTCCGGAGAATAACCCGTGATCGCTGGTGGTGGCGGTCCAAGCAAGATTTTGTTTTGCCTTACGAGGTTAGGGGAAACATGGATCTCGATTTTGTGAGTGACCCTGATTACCTCAGAACATTTAACACAGGTTACAGTAGCTGGCGTGAGTCCGACCAGGAATTCAGGCATACTTTCGGCCGGGGCCTAATCAATGATCCAACGGTTACCACCCGGGAATCATTGCTGCTATTAAACAAGTATTGGGCTACACAATCAGCCAATGTAGAGTTCCATTATTATCAGAACCTCAACGACGACCAAGACGAAACCACCTTGCAACAACTCCCTGGAATTACCTACAGTGCCTCTAAGCAGGCAATTTTTGGGGGGCCCTTTTTTGTTGATGCGGACGTGGGCTACGTAAACTACTGGCGACCAGAGGGTACTAGGGGCAATCGATTGAACGCTACTCCACGGGTATCCTTGCCCTTTCGTAAGGGGGGATTCCTGGAGCTCGAGCCATACGTTGGTTTCTTGGGCACCCTTTATTTGATCGACCACTACGACGAGCCTACAAATAGCGAAGTGGCAGAAAAGACCTTTCACAGCCGAGAAATGTTCGAGACAGGGATGGAAGGAGCCACCGACATCGTGCGTATCTTCGATGTGAAGGGAACTACGTGGACTAAGACCAAACACACGCTGAGGCCGAATATTCTCTATGAATATAGGCCCGAGGAAGCAAGTCAACGCAAGTTGCCCTTTTTTGACGCCACCGACAGAATCAATAGCAGGAATCGCCTGACCTACGGCCTGATCAACTTTTTTACCGCTCGCCTTGATAAAGGCGAGAACAAAGTGCAGTACCTTGACTTCGCTCGCTTCGAGCTGAGACAGCACTACGATATTAGCCAGCCCAAAGGGGGAGAAGAAGATTTAAGCACAACCAGAAAGCGCCCCTTTTCCAATCTCTTCATGCAGCTCGACCTCACCCCCAGGCGCTATATAAGCCTTACCTACAAGAACCAGCTGTCGGTTTATGATCAGGAGTTTAAGCAACATAACCTCTTGGCAACTCTTTGGGACGAGCGGGGGGATCGATTGCAAGTTGACTACCAGCGTCAACTTGACCGAGACGGAAAGACCGTTTTGGATGAGATCGACGCCAAGTTAGGTCTTAAGTTGTGGGAGGGAGTTTCTCTGAATCTTCGAGCCGACTACCGCTTGGACACCCACGAAAAGATCAAGAACGAATACAACTTGATCATAGAAAGACAATGTTGGGGTATCTCCTTTAGTTATGTAGACCAACCTGACGACAAGAGGTTTGTGATGGGTATCAGACTTTATGGAGTAGGTGAACTTAAGGCGGTGACATTCTGATCGTAGCAATTGATGCGGGGAGATGAAGGTCAAGCGTTTCCTCGGCAATGCCAGTTTCAGGACTTTCCCCAAAAATGAGTAGATTATTCATCTAACCTCCATTCGAGAGCCACTTTGCATCGGTGCGCAAAAAAAACGGTCCTACTGATGTCTCTTCTTTCGTTCCGGGGCTCACGGTCTGGTCACTTCTCACCCAGCTGTGGCCGGGTGACAGCACCCCCTCCCTGTTCCCGCCTGCGCAATGCTCCGGCGGGCCAGGGGCTCCCCCACCCACAGCTGGGGAAGTGGCACAGACCTTCCGCAGTCACTCAGAAGAGACATCAGCAAAGGCCAAAAGGGGAAGCTGCGAAACAACGAGCATCTGAGCAACCGATCTTCACTCTCTCAGCCTTGACAGGGCCTGCATGAAGATATGGTGCTAACTGAACAGGAATCCTGCCAATAAATGCCGCGAATCATGCGCGTTGTGGAGTAGCTTCCCCGTGGCCGAAAATCGCAGGAATAATTTTGGGGAAACTCCTGTATGCTAGTTTTTCTTGACAAGCGTCAACAAGCATGGTTATATACCCGATTCGTAACTTTTCATTTCGGAGTGGGATCATGAAAACACTTAGCGCCAAGACCAATCCCGAGGACCATAAGTGGTACGTTGTGGATGCCACTGACCGGACTCTGGGTAGACTGGCCAGCCAAGTGGCCAGCAGACTGCGGGGCAAGCATCAACCTAGTTTTACGCCCCACGCAGATACTGGCGATTTTATCGTTGTTATTAATGCTGAAAAGGTCAAATTGACCGGCAGGAAGTGGGAACAAAAAACGTACTACCGCCATTCAGGCTACATGGGCGGGATAAAGGGAATAACCGCCAAGAAACTGAGAGAAAAGAGACCAGAAGATTTGGTGCGTTTCGCGGTTTGGGGAATGTTACCCAAAAATCGTCTCGGGCGCCGGCTTTATAAAAAACTCAAGGTGTATGCTGGCACAGATCATCCCCATGAGGCCCAACAGCCACAGCCGCTCGATCTACCCTACTGAGGACAGGAGCTATTTAATGAGTGAAGAACGTCATTACGCCACCGGCAAAAGGAAGACCTCCGTCGCCAGGGTATGGCTCATGCCGGGAGATGGTAACATCACCATAAACAAACGTCACATAGACGAATATGTCAAGCGTGAGACCGCCAAGATGGTTATTCGCCAGCCCTTAGAATTGACAGAAACACTAGGAAAATACGATATTTTTGTCAATGTCCGGGGCGGTGGTATTTCGGGGCAGGCTGGCGCGATTAAACATGGCATCTCCAAAGCCCTCCTCGAAGCCAATCCCGATTTTCGGCCGCTTTTAAAAAAATCAGGCTTCCTAACCCGCGACTCGAGGGTGAAGGAACGAAAAAAGTACGGCCAACCCGGAGCCAGAAAAAGATTCCAATACTCGAAACGCTAACCTTGAATGTGCTGTGGATTGTGGAGGAGGGCTCTGCCCTCCTTTTTTTTTGAGATGGGAGACGATCGGCGGGAGAGCAGTTATAAATTAACCACAAAGATCACGAAGGACACAAAGTATTATTGTAGTTCAGACAAACCTCCTCGGGCTACCTTATAGCATTGAGGTTATTTGCGACTGTTACATTATCAAGCTCAAAGTGGCCGTGGGCGCATTGCTTGATCTTGATTTGCTTTGTGGTCTTTGTGTACTTTGTGGTTAACACTTTCACTGCATTGCTGGGTTGAGATAAAATCAAGCCCCCCAAATAGAAGGAGCGGAAAAGTGAAGATACGCGTTGCAGTGGTTGGCGGTACGGGATACACTGGTTTTGAACTTGTAACACTCCTTCTCCATCATCCTAAGGTGGAGTTAACTGAAATCACTTCTCAATCATATGCTGGCCAGCCAATTAGTATGGTTTTCCCGGCCTTGCAAGAGACCTGTTCCTTGGTCTGTGCCCAGATGGATCTCACCAGGTTAGTGGATAGAGCCGACTGCCTATTTGTTGCCTTGCCTCACAAGACGGCTATGGAGGTGGTGGCCCCGCTGGTTCGTGCCGGCAAGCGGGTGGTGGATTTAAGTGCAGACTTTCGTTTCCGCAGCCCAGAGATATACGAAAAATGGTATCAAGAGCACACAGCCAAAGACTTCCTAGCCGAGGCGGTCTACGGTCTACCTGAACTTCACGGCGATAAAATTCGTACTGCTAACCTGGTAGGCAATCCGGGATGCTACCCAACTGGAGTGATTTTGGCGGCTGCCCCGCTTTTGGCGGGTGGCGTGGTAGATCCTGATAGCCTAATAGCTGACTGCAAATCTGGAGTAAGCGGTGCCGGACGGGCTCCAACTCTCACCACTCATTTCTGTGAAGCCAACGAGGGATTTACGGCCTACAAGGTTGGTGAACACCGACACACCCCAGAAATAGAGCAGGAACTGAGCACAATAGCCAAAAGACAGATCAAAGTCGTGTTCACGCCCCACTTGGTTCCCATGTCAAGAGGGATTTTAACCACTCTCTATGCAAACCTTTCTAGGACCGTCAGCGAGGATGAGGTAAGGGGTCTTTACCAGGAAGCTTATGAGAGGGCGGTATTTGTCAGAGTTCTGCAACAAGGGCACCTGCCGTCTACTCTTTACGTCCGGGGAACTAACTTCTGTGATATTGGTTGGCGCATAGAACGTCGCACCGGACGAATTATAGTTATCTCCGCTATTGATAATCTAACCAGAGGTGCTGCTGGACAGGCCATCTGTAACATGAACCTGATGTTCGGATTTGATGAGGCCGAGGGCCTTCGGCTAAGGGCCTGGCAACCATAAACGCGAAGAGCATAGCGCATAGCGCAGAGCGAAAATGACAGTGAAAGTTGGATGGTGAAAGGTGAGCAGTAGCAGTACTATCGTATAATCATTGTAACCTTTATCGTTCACCGTTTGACTTACGCTATGCGCTTTGCGCTATGCGGATGGCAGCCTCGCGAAGTATAACGATCAACCGATGACCAGTGGAAATCTGCAAAGTGGGACGAAACGGAATTACAAAATTGTTCTCGAATATGATGGTTCGAACTACCATGGCTGGCAGCGCCAAAAGGGTTTGCTAACTATACAAGAAGTGGTGGAAACCCGCCTGGCTATTATGACCCAAACTCCAGTTCGGCTCATAGGTGCAGGGCGAACCGACGCAGGGGTTCACGCACGGGGCCAGGTGGCAAACTTTTTTAGTGAAACCCAAATTCCTCCGGCTAGTCTTCT
>JAJDNB010000145.1 GCA_022340905.1 Deltaproteobacteria bacterium
GTGTCGGAGCGATTCGTCCATTTCAGGGTGGTGTGGAGCTACACACTGGGCAAGGAAACTTCACCTGCCGGCAGCTTATCGTCACTGCTGGAGCTTGGACCGATGAGACCCTAGCCTCCATTGGCTTGCATCTTCAACTCACCGTTACTCAAGAGCAAGTTACCTATTATGCCACCCCTAATCTTCGCGACTTTGCTGTCGGCTCCTTTCCTGTTTTTATTTGGCAAGGAGATGACGCGATTTACGGCTTCCCCGTATACGGTGAGGCGGCCACCAAGGCGGCAATCGACGCGGGCGGGCCATCTGTTACGCCGGAAACCCGCACGTACGAGGCTGATAAGGATCGCGAACACCGCCTAGAAAACTGGTTGCGTGAGTACATTCCTGGCTTCCTCGGCCCGAAGCTGTACACAAAGACCTGTCTGTATACCCTGCCCCGCGACCGCGATTTCGTCGTAGATTTCCTGCCAGAACATCCGCAAATTCTGGTCTGTATTGGAGCGGGGCACGGCTACAAATTTGCATCCCTTCTCGGCAAAATCCTCAGCGAACTTGCTATTGATCGTAGAACGGATTTTCCGATTGAATCCTTTACCCTCCGGCGAGCGGCAATTACTGATCCTGACTTTGCGGCTGATTTCCGCATATGATCCTCACCTCTTACAAAAAATGACAGCGCACCGTAGTGACTTAATGACGGTGAAGCCAACTGATAAATAGCTATCAGCGCCCAGCTGTCAGCGTTCAGCTGTCAGCTAAATTTCCACAATCTGACCTCTGACCTCCGACCTCTGATCTCTGTCCTCTGACTCCTGAGTCCTCACGCTCTGCGCTTGGCGCTATGCGCTCTGCGTTCATCATTCCGCAATCCGCAATACGAAACTGGGAACCCGCCCGAAGGGTGGGAGTCCGAAGGACAAATCCCCATTCTGCCCCTTCCGACTTCCGACCTCTGACCTCTGTCTTTTGGCTGTCTGCTGCCCGCTGTCTCCTGCCAGCTGTATTTCCCTATGCCCTATACTCACGTGATTTGACCATTCGACCAATCGACCGACTGACTAAAGCCTGAATTCTTCTGTATCCACCCATTCATTCTTTAGCAGTGACCACCAATCGACGGCTATCCCTTTCAATACAAACTCATATGGCAGCCAGCCATAGCCACTACTGCCCCACTCCGTTCCCCAGGAGTTTCTGATAAGCAGGGCTCCTGTGGTTTCAGCCCCTCCGGGATTAGTGTTCTTAATCTTCATTTTGTCATCGTATCCAACAGATACTACTGCATGGCCACCGAGAATATTTTCCCCTGAAGTTGGATAAGGTATCTTGCCTGTTGTCGAGGCCTGTGAAATAGAACTGTAGACCGTAAAGCCAAACATCGAAGGCAACCCGCCTGCCAAATTTGTTTTTATCTGTTTGAGCAGAGCATCCTTAGAGGTGCCGGGCGGATCAAGTCGGTAGTAATTAATCGTCTGGTAATTCAGAGCAAAGGCATAGCAAAACGCAGGCGGCTCTTTGTCAAAATCGGCCACATCATATGGCCAGTATTCTTCCGGGGGCACCCCGAATAGTGTCATGGCGCCCATTGTCGACCTCAAAAAAGCTCCGGTGTCCCCGGTCAAATGCAACATGTTTCGTGTGGCCTTGTAAAGGAAGAGCCTCGAGGCATCTATGTGTTTGCCGAACGCCCGTCTTTCGAAGTATTCTACCAAGGCTACGCCGGCCTGGGCAGTACATGACCCGAGTTCCCCTTGGTTCTCAATGGGGGAACACCATTCCTTCAAATCTACTGACTCGGGCAGGGTCGCTCTTGCTCGCTTGGCAACACCTACTTTCGAGAGCATGGCTTTGACAGAATCTTTCTGCCCTAATGCCTTCAACTTCGCAGCAACTTGATTGTGTTCAACCGTGTAATCCCGGAAGTCTGGGTAGTCTGGCAACCACCCCATTCCAAACTTCTGACTCGTCTCGCTCATGTTACCCCCCTCTCCAAAGGCTTTACCTGGTTGCTTATCATCGCGAACGTCTTCTCCGCGCAGGCTCGTTGAGCACTACACTTTTTGCACTTCGAAATACAATAGTGAATGGTCTGAGTATTTTGCTATCCAAGCATCCTGGTCTGGAACATTCGGTTCATTTACCCATCCTCGCACGTCTATGTCAACGTTGTCGTTATTAGCATTCTTGAATTGCTTGAACACCAAATGTTTCGCTGCATAGACATGGTCCAGATTGGCCGGTGCAAAAGATGATGTGCTCCCCCCACTCCAGGTTTGTTCGTGTGATTTTTCCAATCTATGCATTTCATAGTATTGACTGGCCCGAGTATCCCACTTGCGCAGTTCCGTTTTGGCATCGATGTCTTTGTCATACGGATAGGCCATTCCCATTGTATTCAGATCTCCCAGAAATAGATAATTTGCCTTGTGTTGACCACCTGCTGCTTTGTCGAGAACATTTCTGAACTTAACCGCTCTATACAACATGTCGTCCCGCAGACCCATTCCACGCGGTTTAGTACTGCTGGCAAGATGTAGAAAGAGCAGAGAGTAGTGGGCCCCATCGACAGTAATCGTGCACAGTAAGCCGGGTCTCATATGTGTAGTGCCGGACTTAAATTCGATGCGTTGGGTAATGAAAGCTGTCAGAGTGTTGCGCACGCCAAGCAGAATTTCCTGGGTTTCAGGCCCCTCCGTTATTTGAAAAGTGTAGCCTGGAAACATTCCCTCCATATCATTGAAAACAATTTTTCCGGTTACCTCGTACAAAGCAAATACATCTGGGTTCTGTTGTCCCAGAAACGCCACCACCCTGCCGACGCGAGCAGGGTCGCCTTTGAAATGCTTCACGTTCCACGACGCTACGGAAAATGCTTTTGCCATACCTTGTCTCCCTACTATTCGACCATATATGTTAATGCAAAACCTAAGAACTCCGTGTGCAAGGTTACAGAAAGGAAGGGGCGGGAGCAAGAAAAAAACCCCCCACCGGAGGGGGCACAGTGGCAAGTTTAAGGTAGTTAATTAGGGAATTAGAGAATTCGTAGAAATCGTCCTGTACAGAGGTCAGAGATCGGAGGTCAGAAGTCAGACGACAGCAAGTCAAATGGTCAATTTGTCGACTAGTCAAATGGTTATCAATAGCCACGATGACGAGTTAACGATTTGCCTGTTTTCCCAATTGACCAATCGACCATTTGACTAATTCCCTATTTGACTAATTTACCAATTTCCTTGCGAATAACGTATAACAAATAACAGCTTCTACCGCTTACTGAATTGTTCACTTAGCCCGACCTCGGTCCCCTGGTCTTTTTCGCTAAGCG
>JAJDNB010000175.1 GCA_022340905.1 Deltaproteobacteria bacterium
TGATCTCCGGCTCCTATGCCAAGAACACCGCGGGTGGTGTCCTGAGAAAACAGATCAGCTTGATTGCCGATGAAATAGACCCCAAGACCGGAGAACTGGAATACCTGGACAACGGCAGCGTCGACGGCATCATCGAGACCCTGGACAAGTTCAGGGTAAAACACTACAACTACTCCGACTATTCCTACGAGCCCGGTTGGCCCGACGCCTGGGTCACCACCCGTCCCATGACCGCCGGGGAGTTCCCCGATTGGGGCAACCCCACGGCGGAGATGATGTACGAGGCGCTGAGATACTTTTCCGGTGCCGGCTCAGCCACATCCGCTTTCGATTACAGCAGCGGCGACGACGTCGACCTGGGCCTGCCCAAGACCACCTGGGACGACCCCTACTCACCCTCGGACCGCTGGTGCAGCCAACCCTTCATGCTGGTGGTGAGCGACATCAACCCCTCCTACGACTCAGACCAGCTCCCCGGTTCCAATTTTGAGGATCCCACGGGTAGCAAGTGGGCGGAAGTGGCTTTGGGAGCGGACGGTAACAAACTGAACGTGAAGAATCTTTTGGATGACATCTCTCATGACGAAGGGATTGGCGGCAAATACTACATAGGAGACAAGAATGGAACATTTGACAGTTCTTGTTCGCCCAAAGACGTCTCCAGCATTAAGGACGTTCGAGGGCTCTGCCCCGAAGAACCCACCAAGGAGGGAAGCTATTATTCTGCTTCTGTTGCCTATTATGGCCACGAAAACGACATGAACTCGGCCACCAACGACCAGAAGGTACTCACCTACACCGTGGGGTTGGCCTCACCCCTGCCCAGAATCGAGATCAAACTTGGCAACCCAATAAAGACCGTGACCCTGGTACCCTTCGCCAAGTCGGTGGCTGGCTGCCTCGAGATCAAGCCTGACAACGACTTCACTCCCACCAACACTATCGTGGACTTCTACGTGGAAAGCATAACCCCCACGGCTGGAAAGTTTCGGGTAAACTACGAAGACGTGGAGCAAGCCGCCGACCACGACATGGACGCCATCGCCACCTACGAATATACGGTATTGGATAGCATGGGCTTCCCGGCTGCGACCCCTGAAGACGGCGTCATGGTAAGGGTTACCGTGGACGGCTCACTGTACGCCTCTGGTTGCATAGTCCAGCACATGGGCTACATCATCTCCGGAACCACGGCAGACGGCACCTATCTGGAAGTGCGAGACGCTGATACTCCCAACCAGATGGATGAAGCGAATGACGGCGCAGATGGTGATGTTGACTACTTCCTGGACACCCCGGCGGGTCAGCCCCCTGGTGGGAACTGGAATGATGATGCGGTATTACCCACGACAAACTACCCAAACGGTAGAATCTTCACCCCGGGCACTACTGCCGCAGCGGAACTTCTCACCAACCCCCTGTGGTACGCGGCCAAGTGGGGCAGCTTCCGGGACCACAACTTCAACAACATTCCGGACCTGGACGCTGAATGGGACTCCAACGGAGACGGCACCCCGGACAACTACTTCTACGTCCAGAACCCTCTTTTCCTGGAGAGGCAGTTAAACCAGGCCTTCCTTTCCATTCTGGAGCGGGCCAGCTCAGGAACCTCAGCTTCGGTTCTTTCATCATCCAGGTCAGGTGAGGGTGCGGTGTACCAGTCCATCTTCTACCCCAGGTACAAACAGGTCACTTGGGTGGGTAACGTCAATGCTCTTTTGGTGGACTCTTACGGGCAATTAAGGGAAGATACCAATTCCAACAAAGCGCTGGACAACGCCACAGACAAGGTCATCGAATTTGATTCGGTCAGCCCCGGCGTGGTCAGGAAGTACGTGGACACCGATGGTGACGGTGAGCTCACCGAAGCGGAAAAGAGCGCCCAGAACCCCCCGGACGAGCTAATGGAGACGGTCAAGTACCTGTGGTCCGGAGCCAACTGGCTCAACTCGCTCAGTGACGCCTCGATTTTGCAGAACAAGTCCTACAGCGCCACGGACAAGGCCAGGTACATCTTCACCTTCATCGACGCGGACAACGACATGGTGGTGGACAGTGGTGAGACCTGGGCCTTTTCCTCTTCGCCAGCTGCAAACCTTGATGCAATCAAACCGTATCTCCACCTGGCACCGCCCTTTACCACGTCTATCAGTTCATCTAACGCGAGCACCCTGGCCACCAAGCAGATCGATTTCATCCGCGGCGCAGATCAGACCGGAATGAGAAACCGGAAATTCGACTCGAACGGCGACAACAGCCTGGACACCACCTACCGGCTGGGGGACATCATCAGCTCCACCCCCACCCTGGTGGGGACGCCGGCTGAGAACTACGACCTCCTCTACAGGGACTCATCCTACAGGCAATTCTGGCTCAAGTACAGAAACCGGCGCAAGGTAGTCTACGCCGGGGCCAACGACGGGATGTTGCACGCCTTCAATGCGGGCTTCTTCTACTTCGATTCGGCAAGCTCCGCCTGGAAATTCAACACCCAGAGTGAGGGCGGCTCCGAAACCGCCTACGACATCGGAGCGGAACTGTGGGCCTATGTGCCCTTCAACCTGCTGCCGCACCTCTACTGGCTCACCGATCCCAACTATGAGCATGTCTTCTACGTTGACATGAAACCGAAGGTATTCGATGCCAAGATCTTCGCCGACGACGGTCCCACCGGGACCCACCCCGGAGGCTGGGGCACCGTCCTGGTGTGCGGCATGGGGTTGGGCGGCGGCAGGATCAGAACTGACATGGACCACGACGGCGTCTACGAAAGCGGTGATCGGGTCATGAAGTCCGCTTATATGGTCTTCGACGTCACCAATCCGGAAGCAACGCCAGTGCTTTTGGCGGAGATCTCCTTCGACGATCTCGGCTTTACCACCAGCTATCCGGGGGCCATCGTGGTCAAGAGCCTGGACACCGGTACCGATCCCAACAACTGGTACCTGGTGCTGGGCTCCGGCCCCAACGGCGCCCGGCTGAAATGCAACAGTGACAGGGTAGGATTCACCGCCGGGCAAACCCTCAAAGGCAAGAATTCGGGTACCCTCGCCACCGTTGTAGACTGGAGTACTTCAAAGAAGATTGTTACGGTGGAAAACGTCATCGGCTGGTTCGAGGAAAATGAAAGAATTTGGGTCGACCTGGACAACGATGGCTACGTGGATACGGCTAGCCCTAACAATGAACCAAGGGCCTACGTGGACCTGGCCAATTCCGTCTCGGACCAGAAGAACGCCCTCAGCAGCCAGAAGGCCAAGATCTACGTCATCGATCTCAAAGGACTGGTGAGCAACGGTGTTTTGAAAGACCCCATTGGCAGCGCCCTGACCGGGGCTTCACCAGCCGGACCTTTTGTGGACGGCACCGGCTTTGACGATTACACCCAGATAGCTGACTTCATCACCGTGGACTTGGACCTAAACTACGCCACCGACGCCATGTATTTCGGCACTGTTTCCACCACCGCCACCGGTCTGGGAGGTAAACTGCGGCGGCTTGTACTCAACGACCCCGATACCAGTATTCTGCCCACCTCGCCGGCGACCTGGGACACCGACTCCGTCCTCATCGATGTGGGCCAGCCCATAACCACGGCGCCCACCATCGCCATGGATTGGAAAAAGCGGACCTGGGTGTTTTTCGGAACCGGCCGGTTTGCCAGTCAGGAGGACATAGCCGATGACAGCCAGCAGAGCTTTTACGGCATCAAGGAACCCTGGGAAGACACCGCCGGCCACGAAAACAACATGGTGGACATAGATGTGGACGCCGACGGCGACGGGGCCACCGATCTGGAAAATGAGATGACCTGGGAGGAAGTCTCACTGTCTTATCTCATGGATGTGAGCAACCTCGTTGTTTTCGAAAACCGCAACATCAAGAATTATGATGGCGTTTCCTTCACTGATGTGAAAGATTTGGAAAACAACGTACTGGATACCTTTGACGCCCTGGAACAGGAGATGGAGAAAGACCCCTATCCCGGCAACAATGATCCGGCTCCTCACAGTGACATCTTCCCCAACGGTTGGAAACTCGACTTCTCTGAGGCCAGAGAGAGAAACCTGGGTCAGGCAGCTTTGCTGGGAGACATATTGACCTTCACCACCTATGCGCCCGACCCCGACGCCTGTCAGAACGAAGGTGACAGCTACCTCTACGCCACCTACTACAAGACCGGCACCGCCTTCAGCAATTCGGTGATCGGCTTTGGTGCGGCAGTCGATCCTGGTGACTCCACCAGCCAAGAGGTGGCGAGAAAGCAGTCATTGGGGAAGGGCCTTGCCGTTTCTCCGGCCATGCACACTGGAAAAGAGAAGGGCACCAAGGCCTTTGTCCAGACCAGCACCGGGGCCATCCTGGTCATCGAACAAGCTAACCCCGGGGCGGTCAAGTCCGGCAAGACCTACTGGATGGAAGAGTAAACTATAGCCTTCTCCCTCTATTTAAAAAACCCCCCTCTAACCGAGGGGGGTTTTTTTATGGTAGAAGATAGGGGAGTACAGACCACAAAGAACACGAAGGACACCAAGAAAAAACAATAGGAAATCTTTGTGGTCTTTGTGTACTTTGTGGTTAAATAGAAAAGCTGAAATACGCTATGCGCTTGGCGTCATGCGCTATGGGTCATTGTTTTATGCGAATACTCAGCGGTACTTCAATTTCCCCAGCTTTAGCGCTGCTATCTGTCCTGATGGTAAGGGTGTCCTGTAACTCCAACCTTCCGGGAGGCAAGCTGTCTACCAAGGGTACTACTTCAAATTGATATCTGCTTGCGGGGCTGTCATTCTTTGCCAAGGAACGCACCTGAAAATAATCTTTGTTGTAATTAAGTTCCTTAATCTTGAAGCTTTTACCCCGATTGTTCATTATCATGAGGATCCGTTTGCTTTCCTTTTTTTTGCTCCCAGACTTGGATCCCTCATAGAAGTCAACCCTATTGGGCCAGACCTGAACTTCCGGTTTGACCCGGAGGTAGACAGATAGCTTAACTACCTGCTTCTTGGGATGGTTGGTATACAGGGTGAGAAATCCACTGGCGCTTTTCTGATCTGAAGCCCTGCTGATCACTTGCAGATCGTACTCTCTCCCATCATCCTTGCGGCTCAGTTTATAATCGATCACTGATCGCAAATTGGTGTTAATCCTGGTGATCTCAAATGGTTCGTTCTCAGCAGAGTGGATATGGACCACCTTTTGAATGTCGTCGCCAACAATGCCCTGGAGCAATATCTTGGGCCCCGGCTCCACAAGTATGTGAGCGCGGACATTGATTGAAAGGTAGAGTTTGGTGCTACTTTCTCTGGGGTCATTGGTGGTCATTCGGGCGCTCTTGGTGAGTCTACCCTGCAAACCATTGGTATTGACCTGTAAGGTAACCTGCCCCACACCACCTGGTGGGATGGTCCGAGTGTAGCGGACCACTGAGCAGCCTCACCCAGGTTTGACGCTGAGAATCCTCAGTTCACCATTACCGGTATTTCTCACCTCAAAGGCATGGGATACTTTTTCCCCTTCCCAGTGGCTGCCCGCGTCGTGGCGGGGGGACGGTATTTCCATAACCGGCTTGGCCTCGGGGGTGTCTGCCTGAGAAACGATTGGAAACAGTGCTAGAACAAAACCAACAATAAAAATAATCTGCCATTTCAGGAAGCTGCGGAAAGTCATTATGTACACCTCGGCAATGCTACAAACCTAGTGGAGTCGAAACAGAATTCGATGTCGTCCGTTATCAGTTATTAGTTATTAGTTATTAGCTATTTATTCCTTAAAAGGGTGGTCTAGATTCAGCCCACAATTTGTCGAGTAAGGAAATAGCCTCCAGTGTCCTTCTAATTATTGTTGTCCCTATAACGTATAACGGATAACTAATAACTTCAAACGGCCGTTCTTGCTCAGTTGACTCGAAGCCTACGATGAGCACTCTTTTGGAAGAGTGAAGATGTCTTCAGGATGCACTCTTCAAGGTTACCGTCTGAATGCTCTTGGCTCCTTCGGGGTCTACCACCACCACTTTGTACACGTAGGTGGTTGGCTCTTCAGGAATTACTACCTGCCACTCCACTACTCCAGTATTTGCATCGATGACCATACCTTTTGGCGGCTCGCCCTCGAGAGAGAAACTCAGAGTATCGCCATCAGCGTCTTCAGCCTGAACCTGATAGCGATATGTGGTCCCTTCTCTCAATTCAGCCGGAGGAGTGGATTTGATAATCGGAGGACTATTGCTAATGGTCACTTTGATCGACCTGCCAGATTGGCCCCAATCAGTGCCGTCAAAAGGCACTGCTGTTACCCCTACCTCATCGCCACGCTTGAAGTAGTTGCTGGCAAGGGATCGACCGTCCTGGCCCACCACAGGCTCTCCATTCACTGTCCATTGATAGGAAAAACTAACGTCGTCATTGTCCAGGTCACTGCCTTTAGCCACTGCCTCGAGACTGGTGGTGGAACTGGGTGGTGCAGGTCCAATGGCTACCCAGTCAACTACTGGGGGCGTGTTGCCAATAAGAACTGCTTCGGAGGTCACCGGCTCTCTGTCGCCTCCAGATTGAGCAACCCTGACCTGTACGGAGACAAAGTCTCCTCTGCTAAATTGCTCGCTGGCAAGAATCTGTCGAATGCCTCCAGGTATGGGAACGTCGTTTCTCAGCCACTGATAGCTCAGTCGAGAGCCAGGTTCACCTCGCACCAGCACTTCAGCCGTAAGATTAGAGTTACTTGCTGGATTTGCCGGCTCAATCCACACCGATCTTATGCTGGTGGCTCCATCACCCACAACCCGGGAAGGTGCCCTCTCATTACTGTGTTCTGCCTGCTGACTGCACGAGAGAAGCCCCACTGCCAACAGAAAGAGTATGATTTTATAGAACATCACTCACCTCTTAAGTGGACCAAATCCATCCCCAAGGGAAGGCGCAAGGTTCAAGGCGTAGGGTACACGGAAAAAACTGTAAAATAACCTGACCCTGCCCTTATGCCTTGCGCCCTGCACCTTGTGCCTCGAACTTTTTGGACTTGCAAAGCCACTGAAACATGAACTGCCGCAAGAGATCCGACTTTCTTAACGGAATTACTCTAACCCATAATCCTTCATCTTGTATAGAAGGGCAGGATGGCTAATTTCGAGCATTTTTGCAGCTTGAGTCCGGTTGCCTGAAGTTTTTTCCAGAGCCCGCCGAATCAGCACTCTTTCCAGTTTCCGACTGGCCTCTTTTATGGAAAGGCTTTCATTATCAGTGAAGTATTCCACCGTTTCCTCCTGAGGCTGCACGTAAGAGGGTAGATCATCCCGCCCAATAGTAGAGCCGTTGGCCATCACCATAGCCCGTTCGATGATGTTTTCCAGCTCTCTCACGTTTCCAGGCCATGAATAGGCCTGAAGGGCTCTGCCGGCAGCAGGACTCACTCCAGTCACCTCCGAGTTTAGCCGCTTGCTCGTTTTATCAATAAAGTGTTGAATAAGCAACGGGATGTCCTCTTGCCTTTCACGGAGGGGCGGCACTCCTATGTGGAGAACATTAATGCGATAATAGAGATCATCTCGAAAAAGACCACCCTTGACCTCCTCTGCCAGATCTTTGGTGGTAGCTGCCATAACCCGGATATCTATTTTGATGGACTGGTTATCCCCCACCCGCTTGATTTCCTCTTCCTGCAGTGCCCTGAGGAGCTTCACTTGGAGTTGGCGGGGTAACTCTCCTATTTCATCCAGCAAAATTGAACCCCCATGGGCTTCTTGAAACAATCCTTTCTTGTCTCTGATTGCATCAGTAAAGGCCCCCTTTTTGTGGCCAAAAAGCTCACTCTCTAATAGCGTCTCGGGAATTGCGCCACAGTTAACCGTGACTAAAGGTTTGTCAGCCCGTGAGCTGTTGTAATGAATTGCCCTGGCGATAAGCTCCTTGCCGGTGCCACTCTCTCCGGTAATGAGCACCGAGGTTTTGTAATCTGCCACCTTTTCAATGGTGGCAAATATTTCCTGCATTGCTGGGCTGGGGCCGATCATCTGAGAAAAGCTGTAGCGCTCCCGCATTGACTGCTGTAATAGTCGGTTCTCTTTCCGCAGTCTCTCCCGTTCTTCTGCCTTTCTCAGGGTGAGGAGGATTTCATCGGCCTTGAAAGGCTTTGACACATAATCATACGCACCCGTTTTCATAGCCTCGATTGCCGTGTCTAGGGTCCCATAGGCGGACATGACGATTACGGTGGATTCCTGGCCGCTGTCCTGAAAGCTCTGCAAAAAGGCCATCCCGTCCATGACCGGCATCTTCAGATCGCAGAGGATCATGTCATAAAAGCTCTCCAAGGCCAGATTGAGGCCCTCCTTGCCGTTGGCGGCACTTTCCACCTGATAGCCCTCTTTCTCTAAGAGCACAGCCAGCATGTGGCGCATGTTTTCTTCGTCATCTATGACGAGAATCTTCTTGTCATCCATTTCAGTATACCTTAGTAATTCTTCGATCAGCCCTTTCAGTTACAACCGCGTGATAGTTAACCTCGAAAAGAATGTCAGTTGTCCGTGGCTTAAATCGTTCAAGCCGTTCAAATCGTTGAAACCGTTCAAGTCGTTAATTCGTCAATTGGTCAAACCGTCAAATGGTTGACTCGGTGACTCGTCATTGAGGCCATTCATAACCATTTGACTAGTCGACAAATTGACCATTTGACTTGCTGTCATCTGTCCTCTATCGTCTGTCCTCCGTCATCTGACTTCTGACCACTGATCTCTCGTCTCCGTCTCACCGTGTCTCCGTGTCATCCTGCTGCCTCCTGCCAGCTGTCAGCTGTCTGCTCTTCGTAAAGGGGCAACTTTATAGTAACTCGAGTCTCTTGCCCGGGGTTGCTGGAAAGATCTATACGCCCCCTTAGGGTCTCAATGATTTGGATGCTTACCGAAAGACCCAAGCCGGTGCCCTTTCCAACCTCTTTGGTGGTATAAAAGGGATCAAAAACTCTTTTCTGGTCTTCTATGGGAATGCCCATCCCGGTATCGGCGAACTGGATTTGTAGCCACCGTTCCCCGGCGGTGACACCACTGCTCCGCAGGTGGCTGTAATCCGCCGTGGCAGGATCCGTGTGGCGTCGGAGGGGCTGGCTGTCAGCTATCTCTCTAATCAGATTCTCTCCGGTCAAAATTCTGGTCCTCACATGCAGCTCGCCACCCTGTAGTCTGTGGTCTGTTTCCTCCATGGCATCTGCGGCGTTCACCATGAGGTTAAGAAATACTTGCTTCAGTTGGTCAGAGTTGGCGAATACTGTATCCGGATGGGCCTCGAGTTCGAGGATAACCTCTATGCTCTTTTGCCTAAGCTGATGGCCGAGGACTTCCAAGGTCTCCTGAATCAAGGGATGAACTGAGACGGCCTTTCTTTCGTTGGAGCTAGGCCGAGAAAAATCCAGCAGTTGCCTGATGGTTTGATTGACCCGCTGAATTTCGTTACTCATCCGGCCAACGAGCTCCGAGCGCTCTTCTTCGCCAATGTCTTTTCTCTGCAACAACTCCAAGTAGCCCAGAACAATACCGATAGGATTTCCGATCTCATGGGCGATACCTGCAGCCAATCGCCCCACCGAGGCAAGCTTCTCGCTAAATATTACTTCCTGCTGTGCCCTTTGCAGTTCCATGTTAGCCTGTTCCAGTGATGAAATATGCTGGCGCAGCTCTTTCTTATTGTCCGCCAGCCTCTGTAACATGACGTTTAGAGCCTGCGAAAGCTTTCCTAACTCATTTCGTTCTCCGGCACTTACATCAGGAATGACGTCCCCCTCTTGGAAGCTTTCAGCGGTCTGCACCAGCTTTTGCACCGGTTTAACCACCAGTTTAGAGAAGATATAGGCACCGAAAGCTACAAGTACTAGAATATCCAGGATTATGTAAAACAACAGGAGCTTCTGAGAACTTGCCAGACTATGGCTCACATCGGCCAGCGTGGCCTCCAATTGGAGCGCTCCTATTACTTTCCGGTCATGAAACAGAGGAGCAGCAATGATTACCTTTTCTGGCAGCTGCGGCCAAAAAGATTGAGGTTTTGGCGAAAATGAGACGGACTCCACTCCAAGCTGTACCACCCGCTTCAGTCTCGCTAAGGCCTGCGCACCTGTCTCTTCGTTGTCTTCAGAATAAGCCACGAGACCATCCTGGTCGGCAACGGTGATCTTCCACGGGGCCATGCCTTCCAAGTTTCCGGCTTGGAGGTCTACGAGAAGCGAACCGCTCTTGGCCAGATCAATCTTGCCCTCACTAGAACCCACCAGTAGCCGCTCCACTGCTGTTTTGAGCACAAAACCCTGCTCAACCTTGGCCCTGAGCAGGTCTCGCTGACTCACCTTGAGCATGACCATGCCGATGAGCAGCATGGCAGACGCCATTAGAAAGGTGAGGCTTAGGACCACCTTGGTTCTTAGGCTTATTTGGAAGCGGTTCATTACGATCTGTCTTTCCGAAAGATTCCCTCTCCCCGGCACTCGCAGTTCATTGATGGTAGGCAGACGCTCTAGTTTCTAACCACAAAGTACACAAAGAACACAAAGATTTACCATTGTTTTTCCTTTGTGCTCTTTGTGCCCTTTGCGGTAAATCCTCCCCTGCGGTGGGCGATCTCCACGATTGTTGCCAAACAATTACATGCAACAGGCGTGCCTCATGCCGATTCAGGCAAGAGAAAGCCAGTAAGGAAATTAGCATACACCGTAAACTTCGACGACACAGTTTTGAGAAAAATATCTCAATCGATCTTGACAAGCGTAGAAATGTCAATTATAACTACCCAGTGGCAACCTACCACAACGCTATCAGTTCAAGTGACCTAAACATCACCCCTGCAACGGTCACACGTTGGCTTGGCCATGATGGGTGGTTCGTACGCTCCAATGCCAGTGGCAATCTTCCAACCTGTTGCTAACTATGAAGGCCCCGCCGGTGTTGGCGGGCAATCAGCGGCCAAGGACTGCCAAAGCCAGGTTGTGTCGATCCACTTAGCACCCCTTACGTTGCCGGTTTTCCGAGATCAATCCAGACTAACCTTAGCACAAGGGAAATAGGCTATGTTCTTCACCATTTCACTTTACCTCGCTCTGGCCGTTTTCTGTGTTGGCATGGTTTACAAGATATCGACTTGGTTTCGCTACCGGATAGGGGGGGAAGCCCATGAAATTTCTGTATCTTCCAGGGTTTCTGCGGCAATCAAGGGAATCTTCTCGACCCTGTTTAGTGGAAAGATTTTCACCCTGCTCCGAGTCTTTATTGTTGATGTAGTTCTGCAGATAAAGATATTGCGTCAGGATTTTCTCAGATGGCTGATGCATATCTGTATCTATCTCGGTTTCATGTTGCTTCTTTTGATGCATGCCCTCGACAAGTATGTTACCTCCGCCCTGTTCCCCGAATATTATCCCACCCTCAACCCCTTCATGTTCTTGCGGGACCTGTTTGGTCTCATGGTAATCATTGGCATCGGCATTGCCCTCTATCGCCGTTTTGTTCTGAAGGTCCCTCGCCTTAGAACTGGCGGGCAGGATCATTACGTCATCATTATCTTGGCGGTTATTATGATCTCCGGCGTTTTATTGGAGGGTGTCAAGATAACTTCATATTCCAAGTATGAGGAGATGGTGGACGAGTACACTATGTCAGCCGACGAACAAGAGCTCAGGGCTCTCGAGGCATACTGGGTAAAGGACTTTGCTCTGGTATCTCCCAATCTCAAAGGGCCCTTTGATGAGGAGACTTTGGCGGAGGGGAAAGAATCCCACGAGATTAATTGCGCCCAGTGTCACTCCAAGCCTCAGTCGGCATTTTTGGGCTACACCACCGC
>JAJDNB010000190.1 GCA_022340905.1 Deltaproteobacteria bacterium
AAGGTTGTCGGCTTGAGACTCGAAGGCAACGTATCTGCCGTCATCAGAGATCGAAGGTGAGCTGCTGTCTTGGTCTCCTTCAGTGCCATCTGAATGGACACTTACTATTGTAGTGATATCCGTCTGTCGGTCGCGGACAAAAATGTGACCGTTGCCGTTGGTGCCACCTGCCACTAAGTCGGTGGCGAAGGACTCGAAGGCTACGTACCTGCCATCGGATGAAATAGAGGGGGAATTACTAGCACCGTTGCTATCACCCCCGGCGGAGTCCACACTCACCCGTACAGTGGTCTGGGACCAACAGATTCCTCCTGCCTGGACAAGAAAGAAGAGTCCAAGGGTGAGTATAAGCAAAGTTTTACGCATAATTCTCAATGATTCTCCTTCATTATTCACCCGACGGTTTGTCGTCAGTAATGAAGCTCTTGCCTGTATTTGATTTGCGTAGCAATAGTAATGCCAAATTTAAACAATGTAAGAGATTACAATTGGTTATCTTTGATGGGTAAGTGATTGGTGATTGGACTGTGATAGGAAAGAAGTTTGTTGATGAAAAAAGGAGGGGCTAGCCCAGATATTGCTTGAATTGCTGTCGCGAGACCCCGAAGATGGACGTGCCACCTGGCAACCGCAGAGTGTTGGTTCCGAGGCGTACCAAACGGTACGTCGGAGGCGCCGGCACTCGAAGACGCCAGGAAGGACGGCCATGTCCGTGGTCGCAGCAGGCGATTCGTGAAATGTCTGGGCTAAAGGGAGGGTTGGAAGGTTCTTAGCTCTTTTAAAAACTCAACGGCCACGCCTTGCTTGTTCTTGTCAACTCTCCTGATTACGGCCGGGCCGCTCAAGGTAAGGGTGTGGTCTTGACCGGTAAACTCAGGCGGCAGGAAAAGGCGCATCTCTGCCTGTTCATCCTTTTTGAGGGTGGGCCAAGACGGGCTCATAACAAAGGCTCCCCCTTGGGACAAATTCTGAGTGACGCCGTCTACCTCTTTGGATGTACGGGCTAGTCTTATCTTAATTTTAAAATGGCTCAGTGTTCTCGTATACTTCCTTCTTTCAAACGGATCCATGCCGTACCCTTCAGAGCCTAGGGATCTCAATAGTAAGACGCACCAATACCACGTACACCCGCAAGTTTTTTACAAGAAATTAACAAAAAATCGACAAAAAATAAACAATCTACGAATTTTTCGTATTTACAATCCGAGCAAAACGTAATTTAATACATTTTTAATAGGTTTAGTCGTCCATATTCAATATTCGCGATTCAGAATTCTCTCCAAGCCTTAAATTTTATTCTGGAATTTTGGCACCCAACTTAGATTCTCCCAGCGGAGGTGCACCATGAGAAAACCAACCTGGGAAAAGTGCCATTATTATTGTACTCGGCGCTGTCCTGAACATGAAACCATCGACAAAGCTTACCTGATTCCTCAGTTACTCGGGCCCTCTGCAATCAAAGCAGCAAGTGATACCTGCGCGCACTGCGAAATCTATCATAATGATAAGCGAAAACACCGCCGAATAGCAAGACCCTTTAAGGTTGTAGTAAGTAACAAAAAACCAAAACGGAATATTGAAGGGACTGTTGTCGATGTAAGCATAAAAGGCGCTCTTATTAAACTAAATAAGTGGGTGCATTTTAACAAAGAAGAAATGATTGATCTAAAGTTATATTATAATAAAGTAGATTCAGACAAAGAAGAAATTAATATCGTCAATGTGTTTGGTAAAATTAAAAGAATTGCTAAAGAAAAGCAAGAACTGGCAGTGGTGTTTGTTGAGGATAGCAGTGTGAAAAAATGTGCCAACATATAGAACTAGTTTACACTCCTCCCAATTTAATGAACAGACTGTAGCGTAAAATTTTTTGAGTGTCAAAATAAAAATGTAAAAATATTTATTTTGTGAGATATACTAATAAGTTGCTTCATCTTTGCCATAAGAGAAATTAAGGCCACAATCAAACTGTTGAAAAAAAGTGCTGTAATATCAGATAATTTTATTAGTTATCTACAAATTAACAAAATTGATCACCGGTTTTCCCTCCACATAAATATTATTAACCACCTCGTACTACCTCCTCCGGCCTAAAAGATTTTTTTGAATTTTTGGGCATGGCCTCGCTTCAGCCACAAATAATAAAATGGTTGAGTGGACAAGGAACTCTCTTTTTTAGTAAGTTTAGCAAAGCCAGAATGTTTTTTGACTCCTGGCAAGCCCGGTAATTATTGGCAGCTGACGATCTGTATAAGGAGAAGGAGCAGATGGCAGACATGAGCGAGAGTAGTTTTGTGCTGGCTGGAGACATAGGGGGAACCAAGACTAACCTGGGACTCTTTCGTAAGGGGAAGAATCGCCCTGTTCTCAAGGTGGCGGAAACATACTCCAGTCCAGAAGCACCGAGCCTTGAGCACATAGTCAAAATTTTTCTGACGAAACACCAGGTGCGGGTCAGCAAAGCTTGCTTCGGTATTGCAGGGCCTGTAATAGGTGGGAGAGCCAAAACCACCAATCTACCTTGGGATGTTTCCGAGACTCGGATGAAGAGGAAACTCGATTTGTCCCATGTTTTTTTGATTAATGACTTGACAGCCACGGCTCTAGCAGTGCCTTTGCTCAGTAGTAAAGAGCTGTTTTCGCTTAACAAAGCCAAGGCACGAAAAGAACAAAATATCGCCATAATGGCCCCGGGAACAGGCCTGGGAGCAGGATTTCTCATTCAGTGGGATGGCAAGTTCATTCCCATCTCCTCGGAGGGGGGACACGTTGATTTTGCTCCCAACAGCAAAGCAGAGGTTGAACTCTGGCGATATCTGCGAAGAAAGTACGGTCATGTGAGTATAGAAAGGGTCATATCGGGTCCTGGACTGGTGAATATCTATTCATGGCTAAAGGATTCTGGCCGGCACCGCGAACCTCTCTGGCTGGCGAGGAAGTTTGAGGAAATGGAGTCGGCAGCAGCAATAAGTGAAGTTGGACTGGCGAATAGACACCCACTTTGCGTGGAGGCCATGAATGTGTTTGTTTCAGTTTTGGGAGCTGTTGCTGGAAACCTGGCCTTGACAGCAATGACCACCGGAGGTGTTTATTTGGGAGGAGGTATTCCGCCCAAGATCCTGCCCAAGCTGCAGGAGCCACTGTTCATTCAGGCATATAAAAACAAGGGCAGATTTGAGAAAATTGTCGAGAAAATCCCCGTTAAAGTCATCCTCAACGAAAAGACGGCCTTACTAGGAGCCGCACAATGTGGATTCGATAAGGAAAATTAAAAAAACTAACAATTCCGATAGGGTATGTATTTTTTAATCGGGCAGTTGCTTGCAGATCGGCAAGCTCCACAGTCCCTAGGATGGGTACTACAGCCCTTCGAGTGAGCATAGGAAGCGGCTAATCTGGCGCCTGGCCTTTCATAGGCCTCTTTAACCTCTCCTCGTAAGGTGCCGGTGTTCCCCGGAATGTTGGTCATGCCAGCGTAAGTCACGTTTTTCAGGCCTGCTGCTTTTGCCTGCTCGACGCAAGTCCTTATGAACTCCCTCTGAGCTCCACAGTGTTCGTCCAGCACGAAATTAGGCCTAAAGGCGAGAAAGGCAACGGGAAGCTCGCGAGATATAGAGGCAAGGAAACGGCAAAGAGGTTTTATGTCATCCTCATTTATCTCCGGTATCGCAACTATACGATATTCCCATAGCTTATCTCGAGCAGTTCTGCCAACTATTTCGGCATTTCGCAACACTGGTTCCACGGATGTTCCTGCAATAGCCCTCATAGTGTCGTCGTAATATGCTTTAATGTCAAAGGTCATGGAGGTGGTAAAGGCTAGTACTCGCATTAAGGATTTTTCGGTCATAAAGCCGTTAGTATCATAATTGACCTTGAGCCCAGGTCTAAACCGTCTAGCCTCCGCAATTACACTTTCAATGAAAGGCAGATGAATAGTAGGCTCGCCGCCAGAAAAGAAAATCCTATCAGCACCCATTCGTGCTCCTGCGGGTGACTCGAGCATACTTATGGACTCCACAGCAAGGAGCCGAGGATCAACATAGCCCTCTACAGCCATACAGTTGTCGGGATACTGTGATATGGTCCAGTTCTGGCAACCTAAACACTTCAAGTTACATCCGGCCACGAAGATAGTGTAGCTCTCAGGAGGGGCAGGATGGAGAGTCCTTGATGCTACCGCAGGCCCGGCCATTCGGCAAACCCCCAACTCGCCGCAAGTTCGGTCCACTCCGCATCTGTGTTCGCAGAGGATGCACTCGCGGAGGTCATTCTCGAAATTTCGTTTCTCCATAGGGTTTAACCCTTCTCGTCCACTTGTTATTCCCCTCCACTGGCCCCGGGCAACTCAATAATCATCATTGACAATGAGCCAGGAATCGGAAGGTTCTCGTCCCTCCCCAAGGGCAGCCTCGTATGGACAAGTGAGAGCCTCCACAGCGTGGGTCAAGGCATAAGCTTCATCCTTGTCAGACTTCAAAAAGGTTTGGTCAGAACCCTTTTGGTCAGGGATTTTGACAAAATGACTTTGCTCGAAATAGATTTCCTTGTCCCCAGGATATCTGAACAACCTTACTCTGATTTTGGGAGTAAGATTGCCCAAACGAAAAGAGACCTCACTAACAAATATTTTGACATCCCTCAAAGTTCTACTCGAAACTGCGTCATCAATTGTCCAGCCCAATGTTATCTCCTTTTTGTTCACATACTACAAAGTGCACCATGCCAAATCAGTTTAGCTGCATAATTTTATTCTTATCATAAATGATCTGTATCAATAAGTTCTATTCTTCAAGAGACAGTACTAGCCGGTTTTAAATTGTCCCCAAAGGGGGTTTTCTCACGGGGCGGGATTTTGTTTCAGTACTCCAAATCAGCTCACAATTATCCCTGGCAAAGCCAATTATTTATATGGATGTTTACTCGTCAAGACATCCGGGTTATACTAGCAAGCGGGTAGGGTTTGAGTTGTCCCCAATAAACCCTATCCTATTGAAACCTCCCTGGATTCGCCCCACTCTTGCTCGGAGCCGCAAGAGTGGGGCACTTTTTTGGCTCGATAGTCTAGCCTTGCGTTATCTTTTTGAGGGTGTCTAGTGGATTGCGGATTGCGGATCTTGGATATGAGATGTGGGATTGCGGAATTGTCACACTGCAATTTGAAGGCTTTCAAAAATTTATCGTTTACTGTTTACCGCTTACTGCTTACTAGAAGGTCATTCGACAAAAGACTTGAGTTCTGCCGAGCGCGAAGTATGTCGCAGTTTCTGGATGGCCCGCTTTTCTATTTGTCGGATACGTTCCTTGGAAACCCCAAGACTTCCGCCTATAGTCTTGAGGGTCTGAACTGGTTTGCCATCGATGCCAAACCGGGATTGGAGCACACCTTCTTCACGGGGGGAGAGAGAGGCCAAAACTCTTCTAGTGACATCAATCAGCTCTGACTGGCTTATCCCTTCTAGGGGTGATTTGCTTTTCTTATCCTCGATGAAGTCACCCAACTGCTGTTCCCTATTCCCGACGGTGGCCTCCAAAGAAGATGGCCGACAAGAGACTTGACCAAGCATGGTAACTTTCTCTAAAGTTAAGCCGCTGCGCTCAGCAACCTCCATAGGAGTGGGCTCACGGTCTAACTCATCGGAAAGTTCGGAGAATACCTTGTGAAAGAAGCTCTTCATCTCTATGACATGAACAGGCAGCCGGATGGTATTGGTCTTTTCGTAGATTGCCCGAATGATAGATTGCCGTACCCACCAAGTGGCGTAGGTGCTGAATCGGTTACCTTTGGTATAATCATACCTCGAAACCGCCTTGAGCAGCCCGATGTTTCCCTCTTGTATGAGGTCGAGAAAACCCAGGCCCCGCCCGCGATATCTCTTGGCAATACTCAGGACTAAGCGCAGGTTGCCCTTGACCATCTCATCCTTGGCAATGTGGATGTGCTCATTCTCTTGTCGAGCCTCAACAGCCAGTCTCTGACAGATTTCAGGTGCTCCCTTTACAGCGGCAAGAGATTCAAGCGTGGAAACAATATGTTCAACTATTTTCTCGCGCAGCCCGGGATAAGTCCCCACCTGACTGTGCCAGCGGATAATTTTACCACGCAGATTGCCAAAGATCTCTTCAGATCCGCAATGGGTTACGACAAAATCGACCAGCCTTTCTTGCCCCTCTTTTATGGTTCGGGCCAACTCGATTTCTCGCTCAAGACTCAGCAGCTGAAGTTGAGATACATCCTGAAGATAGAAACTGATGAGATTTGATTGAAAAGGTCCGTCGTCATCCTCTTGGCACAGATCCAGGGAATGTGACTCCTCTTGTTGGTCGTCGTTTTCTTTGGGCCCACGTAACTTTTCATTGAGATCAGGCTCTTCCACCTGCTGGGATTCCTCTTGGTCCCAAACATACTCTGTATAGGAATCCTGAATGGCCAGATCAGGAGGCGACTGATTCACCGAGGCAGACATGGCTAAACTCCACAGTCAATTGGTTGGGATTGAAAAAATCTGAACTGACGATATTCCCCATCAACGGTTCTCTTCACTATGCGGTAAAAGACAGATAAAGACTGCAATTCTAATTATTCTAGGCTACTTGTAAATCGGCCAATGTAAATCAGGTAAACTGTGTATATTAAGACAAGCAATACCCCATTTGATGACGAATCCGCCCATAGGGTCGATTGATGATTTTAGATTGAAGATTTGAGACTGTGGATTATTTCGGTAGCGATTCTATTAAATCTACAATCTACAATCTGAAATAGCCCATCTTCGGTTACTCCATGAGTTCGCCGGAAACGGTGTCCACCAGTGCTAGAATTTCCTCTCTACTCGAAGAACCTTTTGAGAGAAAGTAGTCGGCACCGTACTGGCTTGCAGCCTCCCGATACTCAGGCAGGTCATAGCTAGTAAGGATTATCACTTTTACCTCAGGATATCGTGCCTTTATTGTTCTGGTTACCTCGAGGCCGCTTTGCCCCGGGAGTTTTATGTCCATGAACACGAGGTGGGCTGAAATAGTCTCGAGTTTATCGAGGGCATCCTCGCCGTCTTGAGCCTCCTCAACTCTCATGGTAGGAAATTGCTCGCACAGCATCTCTCTGAGGGACTGCCGAAAAGGAGCATTGTCCTCCACAATTAGTATCTGGAACATCTATTTCCACCTCTTGGCAGGTGTAGCACGGTGTTGCAATACTGTGTAGAAATCTGAGGATAATGCTAATTTACTTTACAATAAGTTGTTCTGGGGTAAAAATGGGGAAAATACAGTAAATGTACTTACATTTCAGAGTATTTTCCGGAAGCGACGCAAGGAAAGCGGAATTACACCAATTCACACGCTTTACAGTTACACCCACAACATGTATTCTGACAAAAAACCTGTGATTTGGTTGTCTTATGAGAGAGAGAGGAACAATTGTTATTGCCGAAGACCATACTATTCTGAGAGAAGGTTTGTGCGCTCTAATATCCTCACAGGAAGATCTGGAAGTGGTAGGACAGGCCGGGGATGGCAGAGAAGCCATTCGGCAGGTCGAACGCCTCGAGCCCGATCTAATTCTCATGGATCTATCTATGCCGAGAATGAGTGGGATTGAGGCAATTCGAGAAATTAAAAAGCGGATTCCGAAGACAAAAATTTTGGCCCTGACCGTTCACAAGACAGAAGAGTTCATCCTTGAAGTTCTTCAAGCCGGGGCAGATGGATATATTCCAAAGGATGCCTCTTCCAACGAATTGATGATGGCCATAAGAAGCGTCCTCATGGGGAAACGCTATCTATGCCCGTCAGTTTCAGGAGTCGTGATAGAGGGCTATTTAGAATCCAGGCGCCCTTCCGAATCTGGTACTCCTTGGGACACGCTGACCAAACGGGAGCGAGAAATCTTGAAGTTGATTGCCGAAGGGTACAAGAACAAGGAGATCGGCGACTACCTGTGTATCAGCGTCAAGACAGTAGAAAAGCACCGAGCCAATCTTATGAAAAAGCTGGATCTGCACAGTGCAGCGGCCTTGACTGCCTACGCCATGGAGAGAGGGTTGGTGACGAGGTAATGACATTTTGGATTGCAGTTTGAAGATTTGACAAGGCATGGGGCATGGAGCACAGAGCAAAGCGAGACGGGACGTCGGGCGAGACGAGGTTTTAGATGCGGATTTTGGAATTAGAGAATTAGGGAATTAGTCAATTTGTTTACCGTTTACCTTTCGCGCTTTGACGAATTAACTAATTTCCTAATCGACTAATTTTCTAATTGACGACTTCAAAGGTTTCTGAACATTTTAGACATTTAGTGCGATGGATTGGAGATTGCAGATTTAAGATTGTGGATTGTTTGAATCCTGGGGTTACTTCTGGTAAATTGACGGTTTACAAGTCTTTGGACACGGACATGTAAAACGTCGCCCCTTTATTTTTACCAGTATCAGCCCAGACTTTACCTCTGAGCCGTTCAGCTATTTCACTGACTATAGCTAAACCCAGCCCAGCTCCCTCGACAGATTTCGAACTATCATCCCTGCGAAAGGCTGCGAAAAGACTTTCGTAATCCCTTACTCTTAAGCCCACACCATCATCACACACAGAGAATATATGGAAATCATCAGATTCTTCGTATCCTACCCTTATTTCACTTAGATTTTCTCCACCGTATTTGAGGGCATTATCCACAAAATTTCTAAAAACCCTGATAATAGCTATCTTGTCTCCCTTGAAAATGGGGATGAAGTCCGGTTCCTGCCATTTAATCTGACGGATGGTGAGACGGGGGGAGAATTCGTCCTTGATTATTTGAAGAATCTCTTTCAGATCCAAATCTTCCACCTTTAGAGGTGCTTCCTGAGCCTCTATGTAGGCATTAATTTTTTCAATGAGGGCACCAACATGAAGGGAAGCCCTGAGGATTTGATCACAGTACCTCCTGCCCTTTTCGTCGAGGCTGTCTTTGTGGTGGTCGTGGAGACGTTTTGTCAAGCCATAAATGGCTGCCGCTGGGCTTTTGAGGTCGTGTGAGACCGAGTAGGCGAAGTGCTTGATTTTTTCAGCACTTTTTTCTAATGCTTCCTCCATTGCTTTTCGTTCAGTAATGTCCAAAATCATAGCCTGTTTGGAAATGGTGCCATCGGCGTTGTAGATAGGCGTATTCACCACATAATACCAGCGATTGTCTTTAGGACTTTCTAATTCCCACCTGACAGTTTCGCCTTCGAGCACCCGTTCTTTGACGCACCATGGGCAGACGGAATCACGATCATGGAGAACGCGATAGCATATTTCTCCAGTTGCGTCGTATCCGGTTCGCTTGATTAACTCCTCGTTCATAAATTCAATTCTATTGTCCTCAGAACAGATATAGATGAGCCCGTCAAAAGCTTCCACTATGGCGCGATATCTCTCTTCTCTCTCCCGCAGTGTTTTATCCACCCAATCGTGCTCTGCCGACAGCTCTTCCAGCTCGGCCACCTTTTGGCGCAAGGAGGCTAATTCAGCGGTAAGTTGTTCGATACTTTTTTCTTGATCCTTCATTACGGTCTACTTTTCCACCAAAATTGCATCTACGAGTATCAGCCCTAAGAGAAAGAATAGAACGAGATGAACACGAGGTAGCAAGAGAGGGGAGGGGCTATTTTTAGGCTACAAGATGGTAAAAAAAGTGGCAAGAAAAAAAGTGCTAGATGAGATTGAAACAAGTGAAATGCTGGGAAAACCCCTTTTTTAACAGTACAATAGATTCAAGCAGAAAACTTTGTCCTCCCGACCAAGTCAAATTCAATTGCTTTGACGGTGTAGATGTCGGACACTTATGGAGCACCAGACTATCAGAAATTCCAAATCACAATGACCGAAATATTAGGTTTCAGGTTTCAGATGTCGCGTTTCAGTTGTCAGCAAAAACAGACAGGAAATCTGAAACCTTCGGATTTGGTGTTTGGAGTTTGAGATTTCAAAGACTCCGCCACTCCATAATTGCAAACTGCCGCAGCATGAAAAAATGATGTGTTGACCCCCTTGGAGGTGGCTAAGTCCTAAGGACACGGATTCTTTCCCCAACCCTCCCCTTTTTGGAAGAGGAGGTTAAGGGTATTTATTGGAGGTCGCAGTTTCAATGAATGTGGACAGAGTGAGAGCATTAAAGGACGGAAGCAAAAGGGAGGGTAAAGTTGTCTACTGGATGAGCCGTGATCAGAGGGTCGAAGACAACTGGGCTCTCCTATATGCTCAAGAAT
This sequence comes from Deltaproteobacteria bacterium, assembly GCA_022340905.1. Taxonomy (GTDB): domain Bacteria; phylum Desulfobacterota; class Syntrophobacteria; order BM002; family BM002; genus BM002. Next base: position 10,230 of record JAJDNB010000190.1, read on the forward strand.
TGGCACTGCAAATGAAGGCGCCTCTAGCTGTGATTTTTTGCCTGGTACCCCAGTTTCTCAATGCCACCCTCAGACAATTTGCCTTTATGCTCAGGGGCCTGGAGCAGGTAGAGAAGAGTCTAAAAGATCTGAAAATTTCCTTTTCTCTTTTGAAGGGATGGCCCCAAAAAGAGATTCCCAAATTCGTAACGGAAAATAAAGTTACCATGTTGGTGACCGACTTTGATCCTCTGCGCATAAAAAGGCAGTGGAAGGGGGAGGTGGCACATGAGTTGGACATTCCCCTGTACGAAGTAGATACACGAAACATTGTACCCTGTTGGGTTGCTTCACCTAAACAGGAATACGGGGCATACACCCTCAGGCCGAAGATTCACCGTTACCTTACCGATTTCCTGGAAAAATTCTCTAAGGTGCGAACTCATCCCTTCGCCTGGGGTGGTGAGGTGAAAAAAACTGACTGGAAAAGGGCAATAGACAGTTTGGAAGTAAATCGGGATGTTACCGAGGTGGACTGGCTTGATCCAGGTGAGAGAGCGGCCCATAAAACTCTCGATGATTTTCTCAACAACAAATTGCCAGAGTATGCTTTGAAGAGGAATGACCCCACCGAAAACGGGGTGTCCCATCTTTCCCCCTACCTTCACTTTGGACAGATTTCCGCTCAACGTGTGGCCCTGGAAGTGAAAAAACAGCGGGTAAAATCGGAGCACACGGACTCTTTCTTGGAAGAGCTCATTGTCCGACGGGAACTTTCTGATAATTACTGCTTTTATAACGATAAATACGACCAATTCGGGGGCTTTCACCCCTGGGCCCAAAAAACACTCAATGAACATCGCGGTGACAAGAGAGAATACCTTTATTCCTCGGAAGAATTTGAAGAGGCCAAAACACACGACGATCTGTGGAATGCGGCCCAGATGGAGATGGTTCACAGGGGGAAGATGCACGGCTACCTGAGAATGTACTGGGCGAAAAAAATTTTGGAGTGGACGGAATCTCCGGAAAGGGCCTTAGAGATCGCTATCTATTTGAATGACAAGTATGAACTGGACGGCAGAGACAGCAACGGCTACGCGGGTATTGCCTGGAGCGTGGGAGGTGTGCATGACAGGGCGTGGAATGAACGTCCAGTCTTCGGCAAGATTCGCTACATGAGTTACAATGGATGCAAGCGGAAGTTCGACATACAGAAATATATTCAGAAAAATCTCCCCTCAAAGTAAAGTGTCGCCCGTCATGTCAGCCATTCACCTTTGACACGTTCCCCCTGCTTTACTGTCAATCTATATGGCAGCCTTTTGCTAAACGCACCATTCATTAATTTACTGATGGATATCAATTGGTTGTATCTGGACCTGGTCCCTCAAGCGTAGTGATTGGTGGGGTAGACAGGGGTTGAACAGGATGGTATGTTTCTTGCTGTTTTTTTTATTTTTACACCGCATAGACTGGAATGCTGAGCTGACTGGATGGCGAGGGGTAGAGTTAGCAACGATTGACTCCTCGTCAAAGTCCGCTGACGGCTGCGCTAGCGCTACCCTTTTACTATGGGCCAAAATGGATTAGATTTCGTGTCCCTATGGTTTTTTGTGACCCAGACCCCAAAGAACGCTGCTTTTTTTCGGGTGAGGAAACAACAATTGTCATCCGGCGGCTTTACCATAGTCGAGTTACTCATCAGCCTGGCCATAATCGCTACTTTGACTGCCATTGCGGTGCCGCTAACTCAGGACTACATTTATAAGGCGGATTTGGCCCGGGCATGTACAGAGATTAGAGGGTTGGAAAAGGAGATACTCTTTTTCAAGACAGAAAGGGGGTATTATCCTGGTGGGCGGACGGGCATGTATCAATCTCTTCAAGACATCGGTCGAGTCAACGTTCTAGATCCGTGGGGAACTGCTTACCAGTATAGGAACCTCGAGGACGGGCCTTGGTCCGGAGGTAAGCCCCAGTTTTGTCGTCGCGACCGGAGCTACAACCCCCTCAACTATGATTTTGACCTCTACAGCGTGGGGCCAGATAGATTAGTTCCAACCCACAATCAGATCACAAAAGGCAAGGGAGCAGATGACATCGTCCGCGCTGCCAACGGAAAATATGTAGGCGAAGGATCTAAATTCTAATAATTTTTGGCCATGAAAATTGACAAGACATTTCTACGCAGCAAAGTGGCGAGAAGAATTTTTCTCCTATTCATCTCCTGTGCCCTCCTACCCATAACAGTTCTCGCCGTGCTCTCCTTTGGCCATGTGACCAGACAGCTCAAGAAGCAGAGTCAGGAACGACTGGAGCAGGCAGCCAAGGCTATGAGCATGAATCTCTTTGAGCGGTTGTTATTTCTCGAGACAGGGATGGAAATGGTCGCTGCCAATCTAGACTCTACCTCTTTAGCCAGCCTTCAGGCTTCCACAGTAAAAATCAGCGACCGGCTCAAGGAGAGATTCGAGGGGCTGGCAGTGTTGATGGGCAGCGGAAAAGCCGTACCTCTCATCAACTTCGTGCCGGCGCCGCCACCTGTGACGGAAGCGCAAGCCGAGCACCTGCGTGAGGGGAGAACCCTTGTAGATGCTGAGGTCAGGTCTAACCGTACCGGAGTAATCTATATGCGGAGGTTACTCGACAAGATGAATCCTGCCAAGGGACTCCTCATAGGACAGGTGAGTGATTATTACCTCTGGAGGGCAGGGGAGGAGAATCCGCTGCCACCCATGACCGAGTTACTAGTTCTGGATCATAGTGGAGGAATACTCTTTAGCACTATGTCTGGGCCGACCTCATTCCCCCGGAATGAAGTGGCGAAGATGAGCGAAACGCATGCGGGAGAGTTTGAGTGGAGACACGGCGAGAAAGAATATGTGGGCAGATATTTATCCCTGTATATGGAAAAGGAATTTCACATACCAAAGTGGCTCGTTGTCCTCTGTGAGTCCAAAGCCCACGTGCTGGCGCCCATGGCCAGATTCAAACACATCTTCCCCCTGGTTGTCCTCCTGGCTTTATGGGTCGTCTTGCTCTTGAGCATTAGTCAGATCCGCAGGAATTTGATCCCCCTGGAGCGGCTGCAAGAGGGGACGAAGCGGATTGCCGTACGGGATTTCAACAGCAGGGTTACGGTCAGCAGCGGTGATGAGTTTCAGGAACTGGCGGAATCGTTCAATACCATGGCCACTCGCCTGGGCAAGCAATTCAACGCTCTGACCACCATGAATGAGATCGACCGCTCCATTCTGTCGGCTTTGGACACCAGGAGAATTGTAGATACCATTCTCAACCGCATGCGGGAGCTTTTCCCCTGTCATTGTGTGGCGTTGGCCCTTTTTGATGCCGAATCTTCAGACGCCGGGCTCATGCATATCCAGTACGGTGAATCTGAGGGAGAAAACTGGCTGGTACCTGTCAGGCTGGACAGCGAAGACGTCCAGAGACTCGACGATAACCCCGAACAACTGCTTCTCCATATTCCACAAGGATTCCCCGAATATCTTTCTCCACTGATGGAACTGGACGTTGAGCTACTCCTAGCTCTTCCCATGTTTGTTAGCGAAAAATTATCGGGTTTACTTGTTCTAGGTTACAGCGATGATGCCGGGCTAAATGAAGAGGATACAGTACAGGCTCGGCAATTGGCCGACCAGGTGGCAGTGGCCATTTCGAATGCCAGGCTTATTGAGGAATTAGACGAACTGAACTGGGGCACACTTTACGCCTTGGCGAGGGCCATAGATGCCAAGTCAAACTGGACGGCCGGTCACTCTGAGCGTGTTACCGAACTTGCTTTGAAGATTGGCCAGGTTTTGGGGTTGGAGCAGAAAACCCTGGATGATTTGCACAGAGGTGGGCTGCTCCACGATATTGGCAAGATCGGTATTCCTCCTGAAATCCTGGACAAGGCGGGAAAGCTGACCGACGAGGAATATACGCTCATGCGTGAGCACGTGCGCATTGGTGCGCGTATCTTGGAGCCCATAGAGGCCTATGCCGGGATCGTACCCGTGGTGTTGCATCACCATGAATATTATGATGGCACAGGTTACCCCGATGGACTCAAGGGCGAGGAGATTGATTTGGGGGCCCGCATATTTACCGTGGCCGATCACTACGATGCCCTGATTTCGGATCGACCATATCGGGCCGGGTTGCCTCGAGAAAAGGTAATTGGTTTTATTAAGGAAGATTCTGGCAATAAATACGACCCCAAGGTTGTTGAAGCCTTTCTCGAGGTCATGGCTCAGGAGGATACGGAGCTACAAAACCAGCCAGAAAGAGCGGCAGAGTCCACCGGTTCATAACTTCAATCCAGAAAATGGCATTGTTTCCCCGCCATAGGTATAATGATTTAATTTGTAAGCACATTAACTTTTTGGGCCAGTCAGATGAGACCAAGGAACAGACTTCTTATCTTCGTCACCCTTGCAGTGATGACCGTAGTGCAATGCCAAGAATTGTCTGGTGTTCCAGAAGAACTGATTGGGGTTTGGGTGACGAAGAATCCTCTGTATTCCGATCGACCCTTTGAGATCAAGAAAAACACCATTGTATTCGAGCAAGGATTAGGATACCTCGACTTTGATGTGTTTCCCATAGCAGGTGTGAAAAAGAGCGAGTACGAGGGACAAACTTTGTATACAATCTACTACGATATTGCCTCGGGGAAAAAATTCGAGTTTGCTTTTTTTTACACAGCTGCAAATGGGGGCGAGATCAGATTCAAGAACCAGCCGGAAATGCTTTGGACCAAAAAGCAATCGTAACCTTTGATCTGTAATCCACGGATTGAGCCCATGCTTACAGAAAAGCAAAAACTAGAGGTTTTGACGACTCTAGGTACCGAGCTCAACAAGGTCAAAGACCTTGACATTCTCATGGAACACATACTCACAGAGGCGCGGCGAGTTGTGAATGCCGACGCTGGATCCATTTATATTCGAGATAAAGATCAACTTCGGTTTACTTATACTCAAAATGCAACCTTGCAGAAAAGACTCCCCCAAGGGACAAAGCTAATCTACAACATTTTCACCATACCAGCAGACAAGAGTAGCATAGCAGGTTATTCGGCCGTTACAGGCCAAGCCCTTAACATTCGCGATGTATACAGCCTTGAGACAGAAGTCCCATACCGCTTCGATCATAGATTTGATGAAACGGCCGGATACGAAACTCATTCAGTCCTGGCGGTTCCCCTCAAAACGGTTCGTGAAGAGGTCATAGGAGTGCTTCAGGTTATCAATGGACAGAACGAGCAGGGAAAGATCGTGCCTTTTTCAGAGGAAGACGAGAGGATGATGGTGCATTTTGCAAGTATGGCCACAATGGCCCTGGAAAGGGCCCAGATGACCCGCACTCTGATTCTGCGCATGATCAGGATGGCCGAACTCCGAGATCCAAAAGAGACTGGGGCCCATGTCAACAGAGTTGGCGCGTACTCAGTGGAAATATACGAACGATGGGCAAAGGAAAGGTCAATTTCCCCGGAAGAAATCCAGAGAAAACGCGATGTATTGCGGATGGCCGCCATGCTCCACGATGTGGGCAAGGTTGCTATCTCAGATCAGATTCTGAAAAAGCCAGCCCGGCTTACTGAGGAAGAATATGAAACCATGAAGCAACACACCTTTTTCGGTGCTAGGTTGTTCATTGACAAGAAGTCTGATTTCGACGAGGCCGCAGCTCAGGTAGCCATGACTCATCACGAGTGGTGGAATGGAGATGGATACCCCGGACATGTAGATTTAGCCGCCACCGGACCAGGATTGAGTTTCTCTATAGAACAAATCAAACCGAGGGGGAGAAGAGGTGATGAGATCCCCCTCTTCGGCAGGATTGTGGCTATAGCGGATGTCTATGATGCCCTTTCGTCCAAGAGGGCATACAAGGAGGCTTGGGACGAGGCCGACATTCTGCAGACTATGGAAAATGGGGCAGGGAAGCAGTTTGACCCTGAACTCATTCTCGTCTTCTTATCCTCTCTCGACGTGATCCGGTCGGTTCAGCAGCGTTACCCCGACAATGAAGAAAAGGAAGCATAAAAAAAATCATACCCGAGCATCAAGTCAGCAACCAGCTTGCAGCTGACATCGGACAGCAGATCACTAGGCACTGCAGGGCGACGCGGTGAAACGGCGAGACGGAGACGCGGCGAAGAAACTCCAGAGGTCGGAGGTCAGAAGTCTGACGACAGAGGACAGACGACAGACCTTTCGAATCGTCATTCTGGTCCCGCATCCAGTGCGGGATAGACTTGGGCGGGAATCCAGACTCCACTGAATACCCGCTTTCGCGGGTATGACGATTGTTTTGACAATCCTCCTGATTTCTGGATTCTGACTATTGTCTCCTTGCTTTTAAATCCGCAATCCGCAATCCGCAATCCGCAATCCCAAATCTCCATGCCCTGTTCCCTATGCCATAGCCTACTGTCTTCGACAACCCTCGCAAATTCCGTCAAAACGGACTTCGACTCTTTTGATTAAGCCCAGGAACGAGCGCTTGAGAGATTGGGTGTCCAGGTTGACCTGTTCTGGACTAAGGCATTTCATCTCGCCGCACTCGACACAATAGAAATGGGAGTGTGGCTCATGATTGGCGTTTGGGGCGATACCGTAACGAAATGAGCGATCGCCAGCACTAATGCGGTCGACCAACTTTTTTTCCACTAAAAGCTCCAGGATGCGATAAACTGTCACCCGGTTGACCTCTTGCGTCCTGTTGAGTTTCTCGATGATCTCTTGGGCACTCAAGGGATGAGACTCTTCTCCGATGATTTCCAGCACGCGCAGTCGATTAATCGTTCGACCCAAACCGCTATTTTCAAGAAGATACTCATAATCACATTGTTGACACATGGTAAATCTCCCCTTTCAGTTCCTACTCGAGAACACCCTCCGTGATCTCAGCAACTCAAAAAGCAGTGAAATAAGAAAACACACTCCGGCCACCATTATGATAGTGGCACCTGAAGTAAGATTGAAGAAATAGGAGATCCAAAGCCCCACCATGGTGAAAATGCAGCTCAGAAGGCAAGAGAGGAGCATCATGGCGCGCAGAGAACTGGAGTATTTTTCAGCGATATAGGGGGGGATGGTCAGCAAGGCGATGACCAAGATTAGACCGACAAGCCGAATAATCATTACAACAGAGAGGGCTACCATGGCGAGGAGAAGAAAATAAAGAAGCGTTACCCGAACTCCTCTCACCTTGGCAAAATCCTCATCATAAGAGAGTGCAAGAAAATCATTATAAAAATAGCCCACGGTTAAAAGGATCAGGACGTTCAAGACAAGCATGAGCCAGAGATCGGATGTGGGAACAGCCAAGATGCTGCCAAAAAGGAAGCTCATCAGATCAACATTATAGCCAGGAGTGAGATCGAGTAGAATAACCCCGAGAGCCATACCCAGAGCCCAGAGTACCCCGATGATGGTATCAGAGCGATGTCTTGCCTTGAGGGTTACCACCGCCATCACCATGGCCACTATGAGGGCGAACCCCAAGGTTCCAACCATAAAAGGGAGGCCAAAGAAAAAAGCGAGACCGATTCCACCATAAGCAGCATGGGCAATACCTCCGGAGAGAAAGACAATGCGGTTTACTACCACAAAGGTACCGATCACTCCGCAAGCGATGCTCGTGAGGAGACCGGCCAAAAGAGCATTTCTCATAAATTCAAAGTGAAGGACTTCAAGCATTTTCTAGTTCCTGAGTCCTTTCTATAAGAAGAGGTTGTCTTCGGTCTTTTGCCGTAGAAACCGTGAATTCGTTAATTGGTCAAATCGTCAAATGGTTGGCTCGTTATTAAGGCCATTCTTAACCATTTGACTAGTCGACAAATTGACTATTTGATTTGCTGTCGTCTGACCTCTGACCTCTAATCCCCGTCCTCGTGTTTCTGCAAAACTCTGTGGGGCATGCCGTGGGCAACCAGATCCACCGGACAACATTGATAGGCCATCTCCAACATCTCCTGAGTAATCTCAGCGTCGTCGTGGTAGAAAAATTGCTGATTCACACAGGCGACTGATTTGACGTGACTGGAGACAATCCCCACATCGTGACTGACTACAACAATGGTAACGGTCTCGTTGAGTTCCTTTAGAATGTCGAAAAGATCGGTTTGGTGCTTGGTATCCACACTGGCCGTGGGTTCGTCCAGGAAGAGCACTTCCGGTTCGTCGACCAGGGCTCTGGCAATGAAGACCCTCTGTTGTTGGCCCCCCGAGAGCTCCCCTACACGGCGATTTCGAAGCTCCCAGATCTCCATCTGTTCCATTGCCTTTTGCGCCGCGACTTTATCTTGGTGGGAATAGCGAGACCATCCTTTGCCTGGCCGAAGCTTACCCATGAGGACAACATCGAGCACCGAAATTGGAAAGCCCTGATTGAAATGAAGATGCTGGGGCATATACCCAATGCGATGAGTGGATTTGCCAGCTGGCTCACCAAAAACTTTGATGCTTCCTCGATCCGGCTTGAGCAGACCAAGTATTAGTTTAAGCAATGTAGTCTTGCCCCCACCGTTGGGTCCTAGCAAGGCGATAAAGTTCCCTCTGTGA
>JAJDNB010000211.1 GCA_022340905.1 Deltaproteobacteria bacterium
ATGGTCTGGTTACGCCTGCCGTCGCCAGGTTCACTGTCGTAGAAGACACTCAAACTGAGCATGTCCTCCACTGGCTCGAGGGTGAGGTTGGCAATAAATGAACTTACATCATCGTCCTTTTCACGAGCTGTGCTGTACTCATCTATGTCGAAATTCCTGAGATTCTTAATGATATCCTGGCCCGCATAGATGGTGAAGGAGATGTCTAAGCCATAAAAATCAGGAGAAAAACCCAGAGTAGCACCCACCTGCTGTATTTCATAGAGGTCCTCAAGGATGGTCCCAGTGATCAAGCGGTCTTCAAAAACGCCAAAAGGAAGTACTGTATAGCCACCCTTGAAATAGAGCGGGACCCAGGGAAAGTTCAGGGTGAAAAATGCGTCATCCACTACTATTTTATTGTCGCTCTCCTGCTTACCAATATCGTCGGCAGCCACAGTAATCTTGGCTTTCAGCCATTCATTGAAAAACATCCGTAGTTCAAGGTCCGCCGAGCCTAGACCCAGGTCAGTCCTGCCGGTACTGTCTTTTTCAGAAACATCCGAGACCTCATAGTAATCATAGTCCAGGTCGATGAAACCGCGCAGGGTTATCTTCTCCACGGGCAATCCTGAAAGAATTCGTATTCCCTCGGTTGACTCCTCTTCTTCACCTTTTTTATCCTCCCGAGTCTCCTCATTTTCCTTTCTCTCTTCAATCCCTTGGAGTTGTTGATTCTCCCTTTGTTCAGTTTCAGCATTCGGTGCTTCTGCGGCAGAGGTCATGGGACAAAATAGAAGGGCGGTTAGAAAAACGAGGACAACACAAGCACAAGCTTTCATTCTAACTCTCTGCATCGCTTAACCTGAACCGTGACGAGAGGAGAACAATTAATCCAGCGAGTTTCTCTCAGCCGACTAGGATGTGCGTCTGGTTCACCTCAATAATAGACCACTTAAATTAGCAAGTGTTCACAGCAATAAAGGTACCACTAGAATAAGCACAATCTAGGAATCTGCCTTGAAGCAAACGGAACTCCTTCTGCCTTCTATAGAGAGCAGGACCGAAGGTCAAGACAAATTAAGGGAAGCATATAGGGTGAAATGTCACCGTGCCCTTCTCTTTTATCGTGTTTATCATGTTGCCTTTGCTGGGAAAAGTAAGCAATAATTGCCTTCCCAATCGCGATCATTTGTGCAAAGGAGGAAACTTCATGAAACCCTTTCAAGGCGTTGACTATTATCGTTGTGACGATCTCCTGACCATGGAGGAGCGCACTGTGCGGGACACGGTGCGACGTTGGATAGACAATCAGTACATGCCCAAAGTGGAAAAATATTTCGAGGAGGGCTACTTCGATCTTGATTTGATTCCCCAGATGGCTGAACTGGGATTGCTGGGGATCAAGATCCAGGGGTACGACTGCCCGGGAATGAGTAATGTGGACTATGGTTTGGCCTGCCAGGAACTGGAACGCGGGGACAGTGGTCTGCGCTCTTTTGTTTCGGTACAGAATTCCCTCGTCATGTACCCTATCTTCGCCTTCGGCAGTGAGGAGCAGAAAGCTCGGTGGCTGCCAGCCATGGCCAGAGGCGAAAAAATAGGCTGTTTCGGTCTCACCGAATACGACATAGGCTCTGATCCTCTGAACTTAAAGACCCGAGCTATCAAGAAAGGCGGAGACTATATTATTCATGGCAGCAAGATGTGGATCACCAACGGAGAAATTGCCGACGTCGCGGTGGTCTGGGCCCAGACCGAGGAAGGAATACGTGGTTTCTTAGTGGAAAAAGGCACTCCTGGATTCGAGGCCTATAGCATAGCGCGGAAGTACTCTCATCGAGCCTCAGTAACCTCGAGCCTCGTGCTGGACGAAGTGAGGGTACCCGCCGAAAACCTTTTGCCAGGCACGGAAGGGTTAAAGTCGGCACTCATGTGTCTCAATGAAGCACGATTTGGCATTGCCTGGGGAGCTGTGGGGGCAGCAATGGCTTGCTACGACGTCGCCCTCGATTATGCAAAGAGCCGTATTCAGTTTGAGGTGCCCATTGCTTCATTTCAGTTGGTCCAGCGAAAACTGGTTAAAATGATTGCCGAGATCACCAAGGGACAATTGCTTTGTATTCAGTTAGGGAGGTTGAAGGATGCAGGCAAAGCTCACCATAGTCAGATTTCGCTTGCCAAGATGAACAATGTCTCTGAGGCCCTGAAGATTGCTCGTACCGCCAGGAATATCCTCGGTGCCAACGGGGTGGCCCTGGATTACCATGTCATAAGGCACATGTTGAATTTAGAAGCAGTTTACACCTATGAAGGGACCCATGACATTCATACTCTGATTGTGGGCAGGGATATTACCGGGTTGGATGCCTTTTCTGCGAAAACCTCTAGTTAACGCAACTCCAATTACTCATATAAAAAAGAGGTAGGAATCAGAGTTCAATAGGCATAGAGCATGGGGCATGGAGCATAGGGTAAATATACGAAATTGGAAATTCAAAATAGAAAAAGACGCTATGCGCTCTGCGCTAAGCGCTTAGCGTCTAGACCGGGATGGTGGCCGCTTTCTCCAGGACCAGGCGTGCCTCCTCGAGTCTCTTGCCCTGAAATGTCTGTTTGAGTGCTTCCTCGAGCATCTCTGCTGTAATGGGGTCTCCATCTCGTGCCAGGAGGCTACATGCCGCCAGAGCCATCTCCTTCTTCTTGATTCCTCCAGCTTTGAAATCTATTTCCAGGATTTGTCCGGCGGTAGCCGGGATTTCAACTCCGGCCGCCTGAATGATCCGTCCTCCCTTTCTCATCTTTTCAAATAACGTACAGCACCTCTGCACTCCCTCATCGGCAAGGGCGATGATTATTCGAGGATGTTCTACCCCCGTATAAGTAATGGCCCGGGGTGACAGAATGAGCTCGGTGACAGAGGGCCCTCGCATGACTGTGATATTGTAGTCATTCTTTTGGCTGACATTCATTCCGCTTAACAGAGCCGCGCGTGCCAAAAGACTACCAGCGGTTATCACCCGCTGTCCGGCACTCCCTAAGAAAACCACCTCCCGTCTTTCCCTGACCGCTGCCTCAAAGATCGGTTCCGTTCCTTTCCAGGGTACTTTTGCCTTTTCCTTGCCCGCCTCTTGCCGGTAATGGCTGGAGTACTCTCTCCGAACGTTTGCAGATACTACTCCCTCATACGACGGCAGTTTTTCTATGGCTGACTCGATCTCCTTAGGAGATAAAGGGTTTTTTTTCATGTAGCGGGCAGGGCATCCCCCCCATATATCCACAACGGCAAATCCCTCAAAGGAGATGGCTTCTTGGAGCAGTTCCGGGAGGTTCTTTCGGTAAACCGATGACCGGGCCACAAAAGGAGCTCCTGCACCAGCAGCGACGTGGCAAAGATCAAATGGCTTTTCTAACGTATTGAGAAAACTGGACGACACGGATGCATTCTCCGGTGTGGTGCAGGAAAACTGTCCTCCGGTCATACCGAAGTTGAAATTGTTCAGCACAAGCAGCGTTAAGTCTAAATTTCTGCGACAGGCAGCAAGAAGATGCGCTCCTCCTATTCCTAGTCCCCCGTCCCCCATGGTAACTATCACTTTGAGTCCCGGCTGCGCCAGCTTGATCCCAGCTGCATAGGTGAGAGCTCGACCATGAAGGCCATGGAATGCATGGGTATTGAAAAAGGTATCAAAAAGCCCGGAGCATCCAATATCGCTCACAATGACGACCTCACTGCCGGCAAGACCCATCTTTTGCAAAGCACGATCTAGTACCTGGACACTCCGGTCGTGAGAACAACCGGGGCAAAAAACCGGGGGACGATCTGGGTTAAGGAGGCTATCCACCCAACACCTTCTCTGTGATTTCTCTGGGTGAGATCAGTTGGCCAGACATTTTACCAAAAAAATCAACCCGTTGGTTGCAGAGTACCCTGCGAACCTCTTGGATATACTGGCCCAGATTCATTTCCACTACAAAAACTCGTTCCTTTCCCTCCGCTGCACTCTGGAGCACCTGCTCCGGAACCGGCCACAAGGTTTTTAGTACCAGAAGCGACACGGGGACATTTTGCTTTTCAAAAAGTTCATTGGCAGCAGCTCTTGCAGCGCCAGCTGTTATGCCGTATGTCACGATCAGGGTCTGCGCCCCTTTTCTTTCTTCCAGATCAAAGTAGCTAAATGACTCTACATTGGCTTCGATTTTTCTCTGGAGCCTTTCCACCCCTGCCTGAATCTCCGAGGGATCAGTGGTAATGTATCCATCTGGCCCATGGGTGGATGACGTCTGTCTCACCAGGATGGGTCCACCAATGGGAAGAAAAGAAGGAACGTCCATTCCCGGATTGACCCGAAAAGGCTGAAAGGGGCCTGACTCATGGAAACTGCGATTTATAATCGGCGGCCTTTCTACTCTATCCATATCCACCGTCTGGCTAGTCATCCCTATCTCTTTGTTGGAGGCAACAAATACAGGGCATCGGAAGTGCTCGGCAAGATTAAAAGCGTGCGCTGTCAGAGTAAAACAATCACTCACGTCAGTCGGAGCAAGGACGATAACTGGCAAGCCGCCGCTGCATCCCCAGCGCATGAACTGCACGTCGGAGTCTGCGCCTCGAGTGGCGGAACCGGTTGACGGCCCCTGGCGCATGATGATGACAATGACTATTGGAATTTCTCCTGCAATGGCGAAGGAGATGTTCTCACTGTAAAGGCTGAGACCCGGACCGGAGGTGGCAGTCATGACTTTCATGCCCGCCATGGATGCACCGAGGCAGTAGCCGATTGAGGCGATCTCGTCCTCACCCTGCAGAACAATACCTCCTGCGGCGGGAAGGGTTTCGAGCATGGCCGAAAGAAGAGTGCTGGCGGGAGTTATGGGATATGAGGCAAAGAATCTGCAGCCCCCATACAAAGCTCCCATGGCCACAGCCTGGTTTCCGTCTATGAAAAGCAAGGCCATTTTCGTCGCTCAATTTCCTAATATCGGTCTGTGTAACTCCGACTATCTTTTTGCTTTTAGCATCAAATCTCAAGGTTTCAGGTGTCAGCCCGGCAGCTGTCAGCTGGAATCTGCCTGCTTACTCGATGCCGAACTCAATCCCCTGCGCCAGGGGCATTTCCCTAGACCAATTGATAGTGCAGGTCTGTCTGCGCATGTAGATCTTCCAGGCATCAGAGCCGGACTCGCGACCACCGCCGGTGTCCTTCTCCCCACCAAAGGCACCACCAATTTCCGCCCCCGAGGTGCCAATGTTGACATTTGCTATACCACAGTCGCTTCCCAAGTGACTCAAAAAAATCTCACTCTCTCGTAGATCAGTAGTGAAAATGGCTGAGCTCAACCCTTGGGGCACGTCGTTGTGATACTGGATTGCTTCCTCCAGAGTCTCGTAGGGAATCATGTAGAGAATAGGAGCAAAGGTCTCTTCTTGCACGATGGGGCAGTCGTTGCTGACCTCACAAATACATGGGGTCACATAGGTGCCAACATCGTAGATCCCCCCCGATAAAATCTCCCCTCCATACAGTACCCGGCCCCCCTGACTCTTGATCTCTTCAAGAGCTCTTTGCATGTTTTCCACGGCTTCAGCATCGATGAGGGGCCCCACGAGCACGCCATTTTCCAGGGGATTGCCAATCACCAATTGTTTGTAGGCCTCAATAAGAGCCTCGGTGAGGGGATTGAATATCTCTTTGTGGGCGATAATGCGGCGAATGCTAGTACACCGCTGACCGGCAGTGCCCACTGCCCCAAATAGGATGGCTCTCACTGCAAGATCTAAATCCGCCTTGGAGCTGACGATTACCGCGTTGTTACCCCCCAGTTCAAGCAGGGATTTTCCTAGGCGGGAAGCCACCACCTGTCCGACACGACGGCCCATGGCCACACTGCCAGTGGCTGAGATGAGCGGCAACCGTCTATCTGCAATTAACTTTTCCCCCACCTCATCACGACTGCCGATCACCACATTCAAAATGCCTTCCGGAAGGTCATTCTCGTGCAATACATGGCCTATGATTTTGGCAGTGGCCAGGGCCGTAAGAGCTGCTTTGCTCGAGGGTTTCCATACAACTGTATCTCCCGCAATCAGGCCGATCATGGCATTCCAGGCCCATACCGCAACCGGAAAGTTAAAAGCCGTAATGACCCCAATGGGCCCCAGAGGATGATATTGTTCATACATTCGATGCCGGGGACGCTCACTATGCATGCTTAAACCATAGAGCATCCGTGACTGGCCCACGGCAAAATCACACATATCTATCATCTCTTGAACTTCGCCTTCGGCCTCAGGTCGAATCTTGCCCACTTCAAGGCTCAACATGGTAGACAATTCTTGCTTGCGTGTTCGTACTGCGTTACCAATTTGTCTAACAATATCGCCACGCTTTGGCGCGGGCACCATGCGCCACTCCTCGAAGGCCGTACTCGCCCTGACAGCCACCTCGTCATAATTCGCCCCAGAGGCCTGCCGAACCCTGCCGAGAATCTGACCGTCAATGGGGGATACTGACTCCAATATCTCCCCCCCACATTCGAGCCAGGTTGTTCCTGTTCCCGCGCCGGGGTTTTCTTTGAGAAGATCAAACTCTTGCAGTATATCTTTCATCTGAAACTCCTCAAGCGAGAAAGGACCAAAGCGAGAAATGCGAGAAAAGGTTTAAAATCATACCTTTCCCGCCTGACCTCTTTTCCCGCCTTTCTCGCATATAGTCTTAATGCCTGCTGCTAGCTGCCGGTTGCCAGCTGCCCGCTAGTTGAACAGTTCGCTCAAGCTTTCTTCAAATATCTGGAGGAACACCTCAACTTCCTCACTACTTACTGTAAGTGGAGGACAGATTCTGATTGTGTTTTGGCCGCAACCGAGCAAGAGTAAACCCTTGTGAAAAGCGTTTTGAATAACCTGATCTCGCCAATCACCTGCTCTTTCCTTGGTTTCGCGGTCTTTTACCAGCTCAACGCCGATCATCAAACCCATTCCTCTAACATCACCAATACATTCACGGGATTTTTGCAGATCTGCCAGCCCCGCCATTAGTTGATCGCCCCGCTTGGAGGCGTTGGCCATCAGCCCTTGTTCCAGAAGCTTGATGGTGGCCAGAGCGGCCTCACACGAGACAGGATTGCCGCCGAAGGTGGAGGCATGGGAGCCTGCTTCCCAGTTCATGATGTCCGCCCGGGCCACCATAGCGCCCAGGGGCAAACCAGATCCAATGCCCTTGGCAAGGGCCATGATATCAGGTGCAACCTCAAAATGTTCCATGGCAAACATTTTCCCAGTGCGACCCATGCCTGACTGTACTTCATCGGCCACATAGAGAATGCCATACTTTCTGGCTATCGTACTGAGTTTCTGATGAAATTCGGGAGGAGGCACAATGTAACCACCCTCACCCTGTATGGGCTCGACAAATATGGCTGCCACTTCCTCCGGTGGCACAGTGGTGCGAAATAGAGTTTCCTCGAGCCAATGCACGCAAGCTGTCCCGCAGGCAGGGTAGCACAGATGATAAGGGCAACGGTAACAGTAAGCATACGGAATGTGGGTTATGCCAGGAACCAGAGGATTGTAATGCTTTTTCTGGATGGTCTTACTCGCAGTGAGGGACAAAGCTCCCATGGTACGCCCGTGAAAGGCTCCAAAAAAGGCCAGATTTAGTTCCCGTCTGGTGTGCCAACGAGCCAATTTGAAAGCTGCCTCAACTGCCTCTGCGCCGGAGTTGCCAAAATAGACTTTATAGCCACCGGACCCAGGAGCGAGAGTGGCAAGCTTTTGTGACAACATTATTTGGGAGGTGTAATAGAAATCGGTACCCGACATGTGAAGGAGCCTATCCGCTTGCTTCTTTATGGCTGCCACAACTTCTGGATGGCAGTGCCCTGTACCGCACACTGCTATGCCGGAAGTAAAATCCAGAAAAACATTACCATCAGGATCGTTTATCCATAGCCCTTGAGCAGACTCAGCCACTAAAGGATAAATTCTGGTGTAGGAGGGCGATACGAACTTGCGGTCAACTTCAATAAGTTTCTTTACTTTGGGACCAGGTAGAGGGCTTTTAATCTGGGGGTATTTCACGGCAATTTCTCCTGAAATAGGTGCAGGAACTGATAGGGGAAGTGCTGCTTTTCCCAGTGAATTATATTCCTTTTCTCACATAAGTTGAATTGGTTAGGTAAACCCCAAGGCAGACCATTAGTGTCCCAATTCCCAGGGAGAAAGTGACGGGTTCGGCTAACAAAAAGAAAGCGAGCACAACAGCACTTATGGGAACAAAATTAATAAATTGGCTCGCCTTGGTGGCGCCAATTGCCTTTATTCCCTCGTAGTACCAAACAAATCCGACGACGGTGCCAAAAAACCCCAAATAAAAAATACCCAACCACGCAGTTATGGTGTAATGGGAGAAATGCTGAACCATGCCCTCCAGATAGGCTGGAACAAGTAAACCGATAGCACCGACTAGGGAAGAGTAGGATACGGAAACCAGTGGAGAAAGGTCTTTCATGACCGCTTTGCCAATGAGAGAGTAGGCCACCCAACTCATTACACAGCAGAAAATAAAGAGCTCACCTAAGCCAATGTTTCCCTTCATAATTTCAATGGGATTACCCCTAGAAATGACGATTATTGCTCCTGCCACTGAAATGACAATTCCGGCAAACTTGAGCAAACTCAACTTTTCTCTGAAGAGGTAGGAAGCAAAAAGAGCAATAAAGACGGGATTACTGGCTATAATTACTGAGGCTCTCCCAGCATGAATTATTTTGAGTCCCTTGAAGAAAAAGACGTTGTAGGAGAATACTCCGGTCATTCCCAGAAGAATCAGAGGAATCACCTGTCCTTTTTTCACCGGAGGAAGCCGCCTTTCAATCTTAAAGGTAATAAAAAGAAGGAAAATAGAGGCAATTGCGAATCTGAGGAAGGCCGCAGAAAAGGGGCCAACTTCTCTCGCAACTAGCCTGCCGGCAATGAAGGTTCCTCCCCAAAAAATGGCAGTTACAAATAGCTTGATATAGATGACTGCCTTAGTACTCTCGCTCATTTCCTCTCAATCTCTGAAAATTACTGTGGCTGGACAAACTACCACTGATCGCGAAATAAACCCAGTGCTTAATGAAAGAATCCGTTTGCTTCTTTCAGCATATCAAATTCCACACAGGAAACTTTTTAGGTTTCGGGTGTTCCGCCGGAGGCGGGTCAGGTTCCAGAAGTGATAGACTTGAATGCCCACACCTGAAACCTGTTGGAGCGAAGCGGAAATCCCGTCTGAAGCGAAGCGCTACCGGGGAACACTGAAACCTGAGTAAACTCTGACCCGGCTTAAAGTTAAGGTTTGCGAACAACAATGAGTTGTTGGGTGGGTTTTTTACCTGCGGATATTTGTAGTTGTGTTGGGATGGAGCGATCTATTCTGAGTCGCACCATGGGAACGTGTAAAAAGTAAGTCCTTTATTAAAATCTGATCTTTTCCGGAGGTCTCCGTTCCGGGACGTATTCGTGAGGAATCTTTTCTTCATTCCATTCCTGGGTGACATAAAGATTGCAGTAACAACTGCCGTATTCCTTCACATCAGGCTCACGGTAGACGCAGGGACAGATTATGTCCGTATCCCATTCGCGGTTACCACTCGCCAACCGGCAAGGGCATGCCATGTAGCCGTAGCGCGTCTTGTTAATAAGAAGATTCTCTAGAAGTTCAAAGGTCCTATCTTTGTCCTTGTTGAAATAGTAACCTTTGTCCTCCTGTCCCTTCCGCAATGCTTCATAAAGCTTTTCTGCGTTCATTCTGCTATCCCCAGAGCTTCTTTGATCTCTTTTTCCTTGTAGCCGACTATGACCTTTTCACCAATAATTATTGTGGGGAATGAACAATTGGGATTGAACTTCTTTACATCCTCCAAAATAGCCGCGCGTTCTTTTCCCTTGAGCAGATCCACGTCAGTGAATTCATAGGCTACGGTACATTCGTCCAACAGCTTCTTGGTCGCTTTGCAGTGACTACAGGTGCTGAGTGAGTACATCTTGACAGAATCTTGCGTCATAATATCTCCCCTTTATCTTGGTCCCCTTTGGTACTCTTGAGGCAATCCTGTCAGGAATTGTTACACAAGCCATATGCAAAGGCAACACACTTTTGCCCCCCTGCCATAAACTTCCCCAGCAAGGTTAGGCCCCGTCTCCCGAACCTATGAGTGGTAATACCTCATCGATATGAAAGAAAACCAAAAATTTAGGTTCATTCTGATCATCAGAGTACTTTTTTCTCCTGAGTGAGTAGAGCAGTTCGCTGTCCTGTTCTTCCCTTGTTTTGGTCAGAAAGAGTCTTTTGCCCGCAAACTTCTGGCTTGTCTCCATAAAAAGATATGCGGCGTGAGGGTTGGACTGCAGATTGCTGTGGGTCAACCGGTCGCGCATGATAAAGGCAATCGTCTCATCATCTATAAAATGGGGCGTAGCATATATTGCTGCATCCACCTTACCGTCTCCATCTGCTGTGGCCAGCACGCCTCGACCGTTTACCGATTCAAAATATTCTCTCAGTTTCATGTTTATACCTCCTCACTCTCGATGCTCGTTACTAGATGCTGGATACTCGATACTAAAAACCTGGTCAGAACACTAGGACTTGAGAAATGTTTTTGATATCTGTTCAATCCAGTATCTAGAATCGAGCATCGAGGATCTAGGATCTTGTTTTTTTTACTAGTTCACTTATTCGAAAAGTTTGCTCTGTTCCATTCAGGTAAAGGGTAACTTCAGTCTCATCATTTTCTAGCTTCGCCAGAGATCCATTGTTTTGCCCGCTGCCAAGTAGTCCCATGATCCAGGCTGCCAGGCCTCTTAGAGCTGGGTTTTCAGATGAGAGAAAGGGGTGTATGTGGGGTGTCGCATCTTTGAGCAACTCTGGCCACTCCTGAGCGAGCCTGCCTAAGCCCCAGAGTACACCTCGCTGCAGCGGTACGTACTCAAAAAAATTGCCGTCTTCTCGTATATAGGACTTTAAAATCATTGCATATTCACCGGCCAAGCCCTGATGTTGAGCCATGACCTCTCCCATGGCCTCTGGCATTCCCCAACCAATGCCCCCTGATTCATCATTTAAATTCCATATCATCCGCCTCATTATCACCCGGGCTGCCTCCATATCCTCCTCTGCTAAATTCTTTACTACTTTTCCAATGGCTCCTACAGCTCGCCACTTCACTTGTGGATCGGTACTGCACAAGAATGAAAAAAGCGGATTAATCACCTGACGAGGCGGGAGTGAGCAAATGGCCTTCAACCCTTGACTTCTATCCTCGTTCCTGAGAAGCTCCAAAACTCTCTTTCTGAGCTTCAGCCCCCTCCAATTACTCTTGGTTTTTTCCATTTTGAACCGTAAGCCGTCCTCTGTTCACTTGGTACACAAACCATATTTGATCATATAAACACGGTCACCGCCATACGCAACCCGACTGCGAATTTTGGAAGGCATGGAGCATAGGGCATGGGGCATGGAGAAAAGAGCTGGCAGCGGGCAGCTGACAGATTCTACTAAGCACTATGCACTCCTACGACAGGCTCAGGACAGGTAAACACTAGGCACCAAATCTTAAGGTGTCAGGTTTCAG
The DNA here is from genome assembly GCA_022340905.1 of Deltaproteobacteria bacterium. Lineage (GTDB taxonomy): Bacteria > Desulfobacterota > Syntrophobacteria > BM002 > BM002 > BM002. The sequence continues at coordinate 11,596 of JAJDNB010000211.1, forward strand.
GTGTCAGGAAGGAAAAACAAGAAGGCTGAAACCCGAAACCTAAAACCTTAGTCCTAGTCCATGCTCCATGCTCTATGCACGTAGAGATGAACATTGCTTAGAAAAAGGGAATACGGTATACTGCCTCAACTTTTTTCGCGGAGGAGTGTAAATGTCGACCCAGGAGAATCTGATTAAGGTTTACGAGTATGCCCTGAATCAGGAACAAACTGGTATGAGTTTTTTTAATACCTCCCTGAACAGGATGGGAATAGGGGCTGCAGTGAGCGCCTTCAAAAGATTAATTCAGGAAGAGGAGAAACACATCCTCTTCATCAGTCATATTATTGAAAACTTGAAGAAGGGTGAGGACCTCGATCTCGCAGCCATGCAAAACTTCGTGCTAGAACCCACCAACTATTTTGATAATCGTGCCAAGTCCGAATTTTTGGAGCAGTGTATTGAAGGATCCATGGTACCGGACGTCACCGTTTTCAATACTGCTTGGCTAATTGAGAAAGATCTAAGTGAATTTTATGCCAATGCGGCAAGTAAGACGGAGGGGTCCGCAAGTGAGGCATTCGCTATGCTTGCCCGCTGGGAAAAGGCCCACGAAAGATTCTTCAAAGAATATCGCGACAAACTTTCCGCAGTCTACGCCAGCATGCCCTGGGGAGGATAGTTCAGCGGGCAGGAGCAGCAGGCAGAATGCAGGAAAATCAGAATTTTCTCGGTCTCTGCCAGCTGCGAGCTACCGGCTGAGGACTTGAAACTTTCCGCTGTCAGAAGATTTTCACTGACAAAAATGTAAGATCTAACGCCGTGTTTTTATGTTGGCTGCAAGTTGCGCGATCTGGGTACCCAGATACACGCACTCTTTGCCCTCCATGCAGTCATCAGCGTCTTCTGGCTCTAAATGCGTTGTCAAGTGTTGATCTCCTTGCTTTAGATCAACGATCCACGCTTTCTTGTCTTGATTGTAATCTACGTCCACGTCAATTCCGCATTCGCCGATATCCGGATAAATGGACTTAATTTTTTCACACAATTCCTTTTTGTCGTGCATGATTTCCTCCCTTCTTAAAAAATACTCTGCCTAAACCTCTGAGACGAAAATGTTCAATGGAGAGCTGCCTTGATCTCCTCTACTTCCGTTATAGTGCTGCGACATGAGTTGTGTTCACAGATATGCACCGTCGGCTGATCTCCTGGAGCCTCAAGAGCCCTGGTAAAAGGAGCAAGAGCCGAAATGCGATCACCTGCCTCATCGGCCGGCCTCAGCAGCAGGACCTTATTGGGCACAAATTCCCTATGGATTGCCTCAACCATTGCTTTGGAACTTCGACCGTTGCGACCTTCCACAATAACTACCTCCCTGCTCGGACCCATAAGAAAATCCAGCGCCGCTAGAAATTGAGTGTAAGCAGAGGGATATGCCTTGATCCGGCTGGCAAAAGCTCCGGTTAACTGTTCAGCCTTCTTTTGCAGATTTACCTCTCCTGTTATTCGGCCAAGTCGGATCAAGTTCAACAATGCAACCGAATTACTCGATGGGATCGCCCCATCGTAGATTTCCTTGTTCTGTTTGATCAACGCTTCATTGTCTATGCCGCTGTAGAAAAAACCGTCGTGAGTCTCATCCCAAAAAAGATCGATCATGGTATGGTTTAAGGCCAGGGCTTCTTCTAAATAGCCAATCTCAAAGCTGGCTTCGTACAACTCAATTAGTCCCCAAACAAAATTTG
>JAJDNB010000247.1 GCA_022340905.1 Deltaproteobacteria bacterium
CCGGTTCTTCTGCGGGTTCCTCGGCAGCGGCTTCTTCAGCTACCGGTTCTTCCACGGCCGGAGCAACACCGGCTGGAGCTGCCACGGGGGCAGCCGCCAACGGTTCCACCTCCACGCCAAAGGGACGATTGATGTAGGCCGCATAGCCCATAGCCACCGTCCGGTAGACCAAGTGGGCCAGCTTGCTATAGGGCAGATAGGCAATAATGTAGAATACGCACACCAGGTGGAGAAAGTAGATAATGTAGGCAAAACTGCCAGCGTTCCCCACCCGAGAAAGCCAGGTCAAAAAACCGGTGACCACAATGCCCAGGATAGCCAGAATGAGGCACCAATCCAGGTAAGTGGTGGTGCTCTCGGCTGCTTTTTCCTTGTACCGGTTCGAGATAACCAGAACGATGCCTATGAGCAAGGCCGCCCCTGAGGCCAAGGCAAGCAACTTCACAGGGTTGATAAAACTGTAAGGTGGCGCTAAAAAATCAACCCGGATAATGTAGAGAGCGAGAAAACCTATATTGGTGACGATGAACAGACCTATAAACCCTAGAAAGACCAGAATGTGTGATTGATAGCGATCTCGGTTGGTAATGCACAGCTTGAACTTGTTGTGCAAGAGAATGGTGGGAATCATCGTTACCAAAGCCTTTACGTACTCTCCCATATTCAAAGACTTGTCCTCAGCATAACCCTCCCTGATCGAATTGGCGTGTATGCCCTGGAGGAAGTTCCACACTCCGAAACCCAAAGAGATTATGGCCAGGGCGGTGAAGGTAAGGAAGATCGTGTCCACCAAGTAGAGAGGGAAAAATTCCCGCAATTCTACCGGCCCTTCAGGAATGTGAAGATGTCCGGTGATCAGAAGTCCCAACAAGAGGACCACCACGGGAATGGCCACCATGATTGGCCAATACTTCGCTTCTCCCACAATTTTACCCATGAAGTTCGGAAAGGCAAAATGCCTGAAGCTGATAGCTCGAATCGCCCGCAGGGTATCACCGGGCCGTGCACCTCTCGGGCAGTGGGCAGAACAGTCATTGCAATAGTGGCAGAGCCAGACGTCGACATCATTGACCAGTCTGTCCTTGAGGCCCCACTGTGAATAGATCATCTCTTTTCGTGGATACGGTTTTTGCTCAGGAGAAAGCTCGCAAACCACTGAGCAGGTGGCACACTGAAAGCACTTCTTTAGTGTGTCTCCCCCCGCCGCTTTGAGTTCCCGAACGAAATCCAGATCGGGCTCCACCAGGGTCGCAGCTTTGCTCTCTACTTGCACTGCGGATTCCTCAGCCATCGTTTCTACCTCCTAACTACTAGAAGCCCTTATAGGGATTGGGACCAACTTCATCCAACTTCTCTGAGAACTCATTTATGATCCTGGGCAGCTCGGGATATTCGCTGATTTGCAACTGAATAAGCTGCACCCGGTCGGACTCGAGGGCCAACCGGTTCAGAGTCTCGGCAACCTTGGATAACCTAATCTCTGCCAGCTCGCTCCCCTTCATGAAGTGACACTGGTAATTGTCCCCGTGACGACATCCCAGGAGCAAAATACCGTCGATACCTTTGGAGAGGGAGTCGGCGATCCAGATGAGGTTCAAACCTCCCAAGCAGCGCATGGGAATGACCCGCGCCCATGGGCTGATCTGTTGTCGGGTGATCCCCACCATATCCAGAGCCGGATAGGCGTCGTTTTCGCAGGCCAGGATGAGAAATCTCGGCTTCTCATCCCACTCATCGGGAACATTGATGCTCTTGATAATGTTACCTATCATCCGAACCGAATAATTCTTGAAGGAGATGATCCGTTCCGGACAGGCACCCATGCATACTCCGCACCTGCGGCAGCGGGTGGGGTTGGGCAAGGGGTTGGCCTTTTCGTCTTCATTGATGGCGCCAAAAGGACATTCCACTGTGCAGCGCTTGCACTGGGTGCACCGGTCCATGAAGAAATCAGGATAGCTCATGTCTCCGGCCCGTGGATGGACGGCCATCCCCTTGGAGGTGAGCTCCATACACTGAATGGCTTTAAGGGCAGCGCCTGTGGCGTCGTCGATGGTACTTGGTCCATCCAAGGGAGCACGCACGCTTCCTGCGTAGTAGATCCCGGTCCGCCTGGATTCGTAAGGGAAGCAGATGAAGTGTGAGTCCGGGAATCCATTATGCAAAGGTGGCGCCTCCGGTCCCTGCCTGTATTCCAGGTTGAGCATGTTGGACTTGATGATGGTGTCCACCGGGACTTCCTCCTTCTCGGCGGCAGCGGACTCCTCATCTAGGTCCAGACCCAGGTCGATCTCCTCACCGATGGCGGCTCTCGTCACCATGCCGGTTGCCAGAACCGTCATGTCCACCTTCAGCTGGATCTTCTCGCCAAGGAGAGTGTCATTGACCTCGAGAACCACATTCTTGTTCTCGTCCTCGCTGACTGACCCCACCTCGCCCTTGGTGAGAAACAAACCTTCATCCTCTTGCATGCTCTTGTAAAAGAACTCATAGTGCCCTGGAGTTCGCATATCCTTGTAGATGATGTAGACCTTGGCGTCTTTATCCTGGAGCCTCAAGTATTTCGCCTGCTTGAGAGACTCTATGCAGCAGGTGGAAGAGCAATAGGGGAGATGGTTCTTATCCCGGGAGCCGGCGCAGAGGATAAAGGCCGCTGATTTCACCGGCCGGCCGTCGGAAGGTCGCACGATCGTACCTTTTAAGGCAAGCTCTTCTATGGTTTCATTGGTAACCACATTTGCGCAGGTCCCAAAGCCAAGATGCGTGAGTTTTTTGGCATCATAGGGTTTGGCGCCGGTGGTTACCACAATGGAGCCGACTTTTTCGCTTACCACGTTACCGTTCTGCTTGATGTTTGCGGTATAGAGACAGGGAGCACCTTCTATCTTCTCCATGCTGGCGCCGGTGTAGACTTTTATATTCTCCAGTTCTTCGAGCGCTTTGATCCGCTCGGCAATATCTACATCCTCCAGGTCAGTGTAAGGATGCTTCAGGGGAGCCTGTTTAAAGACTTTGTTCATCCAGCCGCCAAGCTCGGTTTGCTTCTCCACCAGCACAACCTCGTAACCGGCCTTGGCCGCTTCAGTAGAGGCGGTAATTCCGGCCAGGCCACCTCCCACCACCAACACCCTTTTGGACATTTCCTCTTCCGGCTGGAAAGGCTCGAGGGGTTCCATGTTCTGCGCCTTGGTTATTCCCATCCGCACGTAGTCCTCGGCCATCATCTGAGTATCTTCTTCTCCCGCGGGCTGACACCAAACCACTTGCTCCCTTAAATTTACCCGGTCAAGCACCACACTCGGTCCGAAATCAAAGACATCCTGCATGACCCGAGGGGAACAGGCAGCAACCACCACGGTGTCTACCCCATCACCAGCCAAATCTTCCTTGATGACCTGTACTCCTTCTTTGCTGCAAAGGAACTCATGGTCCTTACACACCGCTACACTGAATTCGTCGTTGGCAACCGCAGCCAGGGCTTCAATATCTAAGGAGTCCCCGATGCCGCAGCCCTTGCATATATAAACTCCTATTTTCTTCTCCATCGGATTACCTCCTCACCGTTGATTGAATGGCTTTGAGCGCTGCAGCAGTTGCGTCCCGGTTGGCAGTGGCCACATCCAGGGGTTTTCTGGTGCAACCAGCGGCATAGACCCCAGGCTTCTCACTTATAACAAAGCCACTTTCGTCGTAGGCCACATCAGTAGGCAGCTTATCGGTGGCTGTGCTCGGCTCCATTCCAGTTGCCAGCACCACCAGATCCACCTTGGCCTGACTCTTGCTGCCACTGTAGATGTCCTCCGCCTCAACCAGAATTTTGTCGCCCGCCGGGTCTGCCTCCACTTTGGCAACTTTACCCTTGATCAGGGTTACGTTGTCGTCGGCTGCAACCGTGGTGTAGAAGTCCTCGTATTTACCCAAGGCCCTGATATCAATGTAGAAGATGGTAACCTTGGCATTTGGGATCTGCTCCCTGATGTAGGTAGTCTGCTTGAGGGATGCCAAGCAGCAAATGTGAGAGCAAAAGGCCATGTAGTTCTCGTCCCGCGATCCAGCGCACTGCACAAAGGCAACACTTTCCACCGGCTTGCCGTCGGTAGGACGGACAATCTTCCCTTGCGTGGGTCCATCAAAGGCAGCCAACCGCTCCATCATCACGTTGGTAATCACATTGGGGACCTTGCCAAATCCCAAACTCTCCATCTTGGTGGCATCGTAAGGATTCCAGCCTGTAGCCCAAACAATGCTTGCCACTTTAAGGCTCACGCTTTCAGGCTTCATGTCCAAATCCACCGCGTCGTACTTACAGGCCTCTTTGGCCTTGGTTGCCTCGTCAGTGCCGATTATTTCCGGGGCAATCACATAGCGCATGGGATAAGCCATGTCATGGGGGAGATAGGCGGCCTTGATTTTATCCATGTTGTAGTTGTATTCATTAGGAATTTCAGTGGTAACCACCTCTCCGCAGGCTCCGCAGGCAGTACAATTTTCATTGACGTACCGCGGATTGAGTTTAATCGACACATCAAAGTTTCCTTCCTCTCCGGATATACTTTCCACCTGAGCCATGGTGAAAGTCTTTATCCGAGGATTCTGTCGTATGCGACGGAAGTTGATTTCCAAGCCGCAAGTGGGC
>JAJDNB010000251.1 GCA_022340905.1 Deltaproteobacteria bacterium
TAGTCCCGCCTGAATTGCAGCCTGTCTTGCTGGGTTCTGGCCATAGCCGCAGGGCAGGACAATTCCCATGTTGACCTCGTTTACGTTTTCCTTGGAGGTTCCAGCCCGGTTTATTGCCTCCTCAATGACCAGTGCACACAGCTGGGTAGCACCAAATGTACTCAGAGTACCATTGAAATTCCCTATTGGAGTGCGCACAGCGCTAACGATGACCGCTTCTCTCATACTGTTCTCCCGTCTTTATTATTAATTGAGCATTTGGTTCTGTTGCATAATAGCATAGAGTATGGAGCACAATTTCGGCTTGCGGATTTCGGATTTAAAAATATCACGCGTGATCTCCGTCGTCTGTGTGCTGTCCTCTGCGATCTAAGCTCTGTCTCGCCCGACCTCTCGTGAGTTTACCCTGAGGTTGCCGAGGGGCCAGTCTCGCGGATTGCTTTTACTCTATGCCCTCCGCCCCATGCTCTATGCTCACTGAACGAGCGCTCAGTCAGATAGAATTGATAACACGGTACTGGTGTAGTGTCAAGGTTTTTGCCCAGATATTAGAAAGACAAATGGTGCAATTCCTTGATCCTCCACCTCCCAAAAACGCCTATGTATTTAACTCCGTAAAAATCATCTCTCCCCTTGTCGCAGATCCCGAGCTTGCCGCGGGGAGGGGAGAGGATTAAGGTGAGGGGTGGACAAATAATGGACCCAAGCATAACCCCCTCACCCCAACCCTCTCCCCCACCAGTGGGGGAGAGGGGGCATGTAGTTGCTCAGCGGAGTTTGGTGTAAAGGCGCTTTCCTAACTATATTTTATATTTGCATATTACAAATTACATGAGTTCTGGTATTCTTCCAAAAAGAGTAAATCCTCAAAGGAGTCTGTGAGAATGAAGTATAGGACCTATATCCTGCTGGTTATCCTGATTTTCTTCCAGTCAATTTCTGTTAGCTACGGCGGACCACCCACCTCAGCTATTGACGCACAGGTAGTGAGAATCCTAGCCACTAATAAGGAGCCCTACTATCACAAGCCCTGGAAGAGTCCCAACTTCGAAACTGTTGCTGCCAGCGGTTTCTTTTTCAAAGATAAGGAGAATTTTTCAGGGATGAAAGGGTTAATCCTGACGAACGCACACGCGGTGGCCATGGCTCAAAGCATAAGAATATCAAACGGACGGGAGAAACGGCGCTATGAGGTTAAGCTGCTAGGCATATGCAACTCTGCCGATTTCGCTGTCCTCCAAATAAAACCCCAAGAGCTGAAGGCGTACGAGGCCCGCAACGGTAAGATTGTACCGCTGCAACTGGGTGACAGTGATAAACTTCGCGTGGGAGACAAGGTCCTGGGTTGGGGTTATCCTCTTGGCGGAGAGAGAATTAGTAAATCAGAAGAAGGTGAAATCAGCAGGATCGAGGTAAACCGATACACCTACTCTCAGGAATATTGGCTCATGGTCCAGGCATCACTTCAGCAGAACCATGGAAATTCAGGTGGCCCGGTTCTCAAAAACGGAAAGGTGGTTGGCCTTTCCTTCCAGGGTGTAAGTGCCAGTGATCGAATCAATTACTTCATCCCCATTAATTTGGTTAAACACCTGATGGGCTTGCTCCAAAATGAAGAACTTATTCCACGCTGGCAGTACGAGGCCCAAGCCATGTTTCCCCGACTAAAAGATTACTACCAGTTGGGAGCCAGCCAGGGAGGCGTGCTTCTCAATTACGTTATCCCTGAGGGCGGGCCCCACAAATTTGGACTCCGCGACAATGACATCATTTTTGAAATAGATGGACATGAGATAGACAACTTCGGCGATATCTTTTTTGAGCCCCTGGGACAGAAAATCTACTTTGAAGAGATACTCAATCGCAAGCGAGTGGGCGACCCCCTCAAGGTCAAGGTGATAAGGGAGGGTAAGGTCTTAGAGATCAAAGGTAAAGTTACCAAGGGTTTGCCAAAGCTGGTATCCAAAATCTTTACCAGGGCTAATTACTTTGTCACTGGTGGCATTGGCTTTGTCGAACTTACGTATAACTGTATCAAGAATCTCGGTAGGTCCGGTCGCTCATTCGAGGAAAAGTACCTCGGGGAGTTCCCCCAAAAGCCATATCAGAAAATAGTCATTATTTCTGAGATATTTCCTGAATATGGGTTGGTGGAGACATCTCCTTATTTGAGACGGGTGGAGAAGATAAACGATACGGAGGTGCTGAACCTAGAGCATCTTTACGATACCATTCAAGGTCTCAAAAAAAAGGGAAAGAAGAAGGCTTTGTTGAGGCTTCCCGGGAACATCCAGCTCCCATTGGACCTGGAAAAGGCAGGTGAATTAGATCGAGAGATCAAGCAAAAATATGGGATCCTGTATATGAAAACCCCAGGCGGGTTCTTGAAATAATCCGGCGGGTAGCCCAGATGTTTCATGAATTGCTGTCGCGAGACCGCGAAGATGGACGTGCCACCTGGCAACCGCAGGGTGTTGGTTCCGAGGCGTACCTGAATGGTACGTCGCAGGGTCCGACACCCGAGGACGCCAGGAAGGACGGTCATATCCGTGGTCGCAGCAGGTGATTCATGAAATATCCGGGCTAGGAAAAAGAGAAAGGGGCCGGCCATCTCGGCCAGCCCCTTGGTGATCCCGGTCAAGGACAAAAACCTTTTTATTCCTCCAAGGATGTTCTTCGCTGTGACCTTTCTCCTACTGTTCGTAGACAGTAAAACTTTTCTCAGCCAACTTTACTCCGTGATGAAACAACTGAATGGTCAGTTCACCAGGAGCAATGTTTGAATAACTGTCGAATTTCCAGCCGTCGAAGGAAGGGCTGCCGATTTGTCTTGTAGCGGTCCACTCCTCGCTGGTTTGACTGGCAGAGTGCACAACCCTCACAAGAAGGTCTACCTGGCCGCCGTCCTCCTGGCCATTTACCACGTAACGAATGCCGAATTCAGTACCGTCCTTGCCGGGAATTCTTTTGGTGCGTCTAATGAGTTCTCTTGAACCAATGAGCTGAATTTCGCCCCTCTGAGTGCTGGGAGCTTCCTGCCAGCTGGCGAAAGTGGTTTTGTACAAACCGAAGTCGATGATCTTTATACTATCGACCTCTGAAGCCTGAGAAACGAATGGGAATAAAACAGCAAGACTAATAATGATAATGCTAACGGTAACCAGTTTTATTTTGTTTATTGCTTTCATCTCTATCCTCCCCCTATTTCTGAAAACCCCCATGTTTTTCTTGTGTTTGGTTCTCAGTTTTGCAGAAGGGATGCCAAGGTCGATTAAAAATTTAAATATTAATTATATCACTTGGTTACAAGCGAAGATGTCTGCTGGTTGGCCTTGCTATATCACAAAAAGTGGCCAAATGGCCAAGCCATTTTTGGTTAGAATTCCAGTTTGTAATTCACCCCGCCCTTTGTCGGTTGCTCCCTCCTCGGCGGGAGATTATCGAGGAGAGGAATAAGGAATTTGAGCATTCAAGATAGCCCCTTTGAGGATTTCCCGGTCTTTCCCCAAAGCTAGAATCATGCCAGCCGGATGATTTTAACAAGTTGTTAGTATTTTCAGTAAGTTGTCAAAGATATGCGTGGTAATTCAACCAGGTAATTTTGGAAGTAGGATTCACAAAAAGGGAATTTTTTTCCCCTAAGAGCTCACCTTGCATAAAAAAAGGCTAGCCATATTTAGCTAGCCCTTCTATTTTCGTGGTCGGGACGACTGGATTCGAACCAGCGACTTCTGCGTCCCGAACGCAGCGCTCTACCAGGCTGAGCCACGTCCCGACGATTGTACTCTTATCAAAACAGCCCTCTATTGTCCAGCGGTAAGCGCGAAGCGCTTATGAACGAGACGGGCGAGACGGAAGGTCGGGCGAGACGGGGAATAAGATGACAGATGACAGAGGACAGATAGTTCAAGACAGCGAATATCGAATAGCAGAACAAGAAACCGCAGAATGATGAAGTGATCACTTCGATATTCGAAATTCCTTGTTCGATATTCTGCGGTTTAAGTATGCGTTAGTTCAGATGAAATCAATTTTTGACTGCTTTGCTCCTGAATTCTGGATTCTGACTCCTGGCTTCTTGCCCTATGCTCCCTGCCCCATGCTCTTTGCCTTATTTCTACTGGCTACTGGCTACTGACTACTGTATTTTATACATTCACCCTGTGCCTTGCGCCCTGCACCTTGTGCCCAAGAAAGTCTTATGGCCGACATCCTCAAAACAATCTTACCCATTTTCGTGATCATCTTGTTGGGCTGGGGTTTGCGGCGGCTGGATTTTATGCAGGAGGGGTTTGTCAAGCCTGCCAACCGGCTTGTTTACTATGTCGCCATACCGGCGATGATCTTTCGGGAAATCGCCGAGGCCGAGTTGGTCCAGCATTTCAGCCTGGTTTTGGTGGCAACGACACTGATACCCTTGATTCTTGTGGCTGTGGTTGGGCTAATTCTGGTTAGAGTAATTAAGCTGCAACGATACCGAGTGGGGAGCTTTCTCCAATGCAGTTTCCACGGCAACCTGGGTTATATTGGTTTGGCTGTGGCCTTTTACTTTCTCGGCAACGAAGGTTTTACTCGAGCCAGTATTCTCGCTGGTTTTGTCATGTTGTTGCAGAATTTTTTGTCGGTCGTGGCACTGAGTCGTTTCAACAAAGAGCCCGAACAGAAAATTTCTACGCTTTCGCTCGCTCGCAGGGTATTACTTAACCCTGTTATTATTTCTGCCATGGCAGGTATGGCTTTTTCCCTCATGCGGCTGGACCTGCCTGTAATTTTAGATCGCAGTCTGAAAATTCTCAGCGGTATGGCCTTGCCCCTGGCTCTGTTGGTGATCGGCACTTCAATTTCTTTTGAGCAGATGCGGCAGCAATTGCGGTTCACAGCCTTAATTGGTGTTTTGAAGTTACTACTTCTTCCGGCAAGCGGCTTGATTCTATTTCATCTGGTGAATTTGCAGCGAATTGAGTATATACCCGCCCTCATCCTTCTGGCCTCGCCGTCTGCCACCATATCCTATGTGATGGCCACTGAGATGGCAGGAGATGCTGACATGGCCACGGCTGCTGTCTCTGTAACTACTCTGGTTTCGGCAGTCACATTTACTCTGTGGCTAAGTTTGGGAAGCTAGAACAAGGTGCAGGGCACAGGGCATAAGGCAAAGGGCATGGAGGAAGAGGTCAGAGATCAGAGGTCGGAGGTAACGCCTCATATTTTGAAATTCGAAATTAGAAATCATCTCTCTACTGACTGCTGAATTTACTACGCAATGCGCTGTGCGAAATGAATTGACAGGTGAGGTTGAATTGGTTAGGGCTTGGACTCCAAAGAATATTCACTGGCTTCCTGAAAGGAGAATAGATGACGAAAGAGTCAAGAAGGCACCCGGCTGATTTTGGTGACGGGGTGGAAGACCGCTTGGAGCCGTTGGAGAGTTTGAATATAACAAAAGCCGAAGACTTCGATCAGCTTCTTAGGCAAATGAAGAGTACGGCTTTTACCGGCAGGAACTTGGGTGAGGCGGCTGATGTACTTACTGAAATGGTTTCCGATCCGGAATGTCGAGTTGTGGGTACATTTTCAGGGGCCATGACAGTGGCAAAAATGGGTCTCCTCATTTGCGATATGATCGATTGGGGTTGGCTGGATATGATCATTTCTACGGGGGCGCTCATGGCCCACGGATTTGTGGAAGCCACCGGCATGACCCATTTTAAACATGATCGTCGTTTCGATGATGCTGCCCTCTACCGTAAGGGCTACAACCGGATATATGACACCCTGGAACTGGAAAAGAACCTGGATCGTGCAGAAAAGATAATCAGTGACATCTTGGACGGGATGGACACCACTATACCACTCAGTTCAGAGATATTTTGCCGCGAGTTGGGGAAATGGTTGGCAGAACATACCGACAAACCAGGAATATTGCAAAAAGCCTACACCAAGGGAGTACCCATTTACATCCCGGCCTTTACTGATTCTGAGTTGGCCCTGGACGTGGGCACCTGGATGGTGAAAAGGGCAATGGCTGGCGATCGTGATATAGACGTAGGCCAGGCTCTCGATCAGGTGGCTATTACTTTCAATCCCTTTATGGATCTGAGTTCGTATACCAAGCGAGTTTTGAAAGCAAAAAGCCTGGGAATCTTTACCATAGGCGGCGGGGTCCCCCGCAACTGGGCCCAGCAAGTGAGTCCCTATCTGGAGATATTGGAAGAACGGTGCAGCAGGTCAGTGCCTCTCAAGAAGTTTCGCTATGGTGTTCGAATATGCCCGGAGCCTGCTTATTGGGGAGGTTTGAGCGGGTGTACCTATTCAGAAGGTGTGTCCTGGGGAAAGTTCGTGTCACCTGAGGACGGCGGTCGCTTTGCCGAGGTTCTCTGTGACGCCACCGTGGCCTGGCCTTTTCTGGTCAAAGCGGTGAAGCAACGGCTAGACAAGAAGTAGAGTTAGACTGAGAGGTCTGAGGTCGGAAGTCGGAGATCAGAAGTCAGCAGAGAAAGGACAGATGGTTCAAAACAGCGAATATCGAACAGCAGAACAAGGAACCGCAGAATGATGAAATGATCACTTCGATATTCGAAATTCCTTGTTTGATATTCTGCGGTTCTCATTTTTCAAAAACTAAGGCCGCGGCTGAATAGCATTTACCGCGGCCTTTTTCTGTCTGAACGAAATTTTAGTTTTTACTGGTATTCTTTGCCGTTTTTTGCCTCTAGGATAGAAACCAGGACCACAATAATAAATGCTTGGCACAGCAACAAAAAGCCAGTGAAATGAGTGGAGTAGCGGAGGAGCAGGGCGCTCAAGCCCAGGCAAATGGCCAGGAGGTAAATAAAAAGGACACTCTGAGTGGCACCACCAAGAACCCTGGCCATGCGATGGTGCAAATGGTCATGACCGACATACTCGATCCATTCACGGAAGGTACGAGTTTTACCCCTAATCACTCTGAACAGGGTAATGTGGGCCATATCAAAGATGAGAATCCAGAATATCAAGATGGGTGAAAAGATCGAAACCACAGGATTGAAATCAGCCCAATCACTGTATATTGCAAGAGAGGCCAAAACGAAACCGATGGTGGTGCTCCCTGCATCGCCAAGAAAGATAAGGGCCTCTTTGCCGGGGCGAAAGTTGTAGGGAAGAAATCCAAGACAGGCACCCAGCATGGCAACGGCAGCCCAGCCCACGAAGGGAGAATCCATCTGCATAGCGACAACGGCCAGGAAGAAAGCAATAATTGCAGAGACCCCGGCTGCAAGTCCGTCCATGCCGTCGAAGAAATTCAAGGCATTGGTGATGCCTACGATCCAGATAACCGACAAAAGACGATTGGCAAAGCTTCCGAGTAGGGCAGTTTCAGGAAAAAGAACAATGCGTACTCCAACAAAGGTAAGACCTACAGCAAGAACAATTTGAACAATCAGTTTGACATGGGCCTTCAGGTTCAAGGAATCATCGAGAACCCCTACAACAAAAAGGACAATGGAAGCGATCAGAATGGCCCCGAACTCGCGGCTGAAGATCCCATTGATGAGAAGTGGCAAAACAAATCCGAGAAAAACAGCCGCCCCGCCCAAAAGAGGAGTAGGTTCTGCGTGAATCTTGTGTCCACTGGGGTTATCTACGAGGCCCCAGTGCCTCGCAAGAAGTCTGCAAATGGGAGTGGTCAGCCCACTGAAAGTAAAGGCCAGTATCAGGATATAGAGCCAGCGTCTGCCCGTTAAGGCGAAAAAATCCCGGGTGGCTGGAAAAAACACGAATCCAAGCACGAGTAGGCTTGCAAGGTAATACCAGGCGGGCAGGAGAAGTTGTTGGTTTCTTTTCACTGAGAGTTCTCCAACAAAGCCTGCTGGAAAGCCTGGCACACCCGATGCACATCCTCAGATGTGAGGGATGGATGGATTGGCAGTGATAGATGAGACTTCCAAGCCATCTTAGTACCAGGATAGTCTTCCAGGTCAAAGTACCGATGTAATGGTCGATAAATTGGTCTTGCAACCTCTATGCCCATGTTCAAGACTTTCTGGATCAGTCCCTTGATGTTCCCCTGAACAGAAACCACGTATCGATAATAGATTCTGCCTTCTTGAAGTGGTGGCAGGGTGCATGGAAGGATTGCCAACCGCTCGTTGTAGACTCCAGCCAATGTTTCTCTCTGGCCCAAAAATCGTTTAAGCTTTCGCAGTTGACTTCGGCCCATTGCTGCCTGAAGGTCAGTCATTTTATAGTTGAAACGTACCTTGAAACTGTCCTTTTTGTCGTAGTCCCTGAGGTCTCTTGCTCTTTTCAGGAGAGAGTGGTCATGAGAGAGGAGCATTCCTCCTTCTCCGGTGGTGATGAGTTTTGTTGCATAAAATGAGCATACGGCCACGTCACCGAGAGTCCCAATCTTTTTATTTTCCTTTCTTGCCCCTAATGCCTGAGCACAATCTTCGATCACTGGAAGGCCATGAATTGATATTTCTTTGAGGTTTGCAGGCAATCCAAAGAGATGAACCGCAATGATAACTTTAGATCTTGGCGTAAGCCGTCTTTTGAGGTCACTGGTATCCATGTTGCCCGTCGTTGGATCTACATCAACCAACACCGGGGTGGCTCCACAGTGATAGACGGCATGCAGCGGTGCGGAGCACACGTAAGAAGGCAGAAGCACCTCGTCGCCCTGGCCGACATTCAGGGAGAGCAGCGCCAGGTGGAGAGCAGATGTGCCCGATGAGGTGACAACTCCAGGAGGAAGTCCATGAAAAGTTCCCAGTTCCTCTTCAAACCCCTTAACCTGTGGACCTTGAGCGATTTGACCGGAGGTAAGGACATTCTGAAGAGTACGCATTTCCTCGTCGTCTAGGAAAGGACGGGAATGAGGAATGGTGATTTTTTGTGTCATTGTACCTGCCAGATCAGATATTTATGAACAGCCTGAGTGGCGCAAAAGCTTCGGCAAATTTTACCCTGCCTTGTATCCCCCTGAATGTGGCGTTTGCTCTCGCCAGCTCCACTATGGACATATCTTCGATGTTGGTCTTCATTACTTGAGATTCATGTGCCTCGAGAACCTGAAACTTGAGTTCTAAAGTGTCCGAGATGTCCACAAAGACCTGTGGGTTGAAGTTCTGAGTAGTTGGAACCTCGAAGAAGAGAACATTGCGCACATAACGGGTGGCAGACATGGTGGCTTCGGTGAGAACGCGATGGTCTTGATGGGTATCGTCACCGTAATTAACAAGAATGAGATCCGGTTTTACTTCCCCAAGAACCTCTTCGATCTTGTCAATCAGCTCTTTATTGAGAGGTAATTGGGTGTCACGATAGCCTCCCCAGAAAACCTGCTTGGATCCTATTATTTTGGCCGCTGCATGCTGCTCTCGATTGCGAATCTCGCCTTCACCTCCCTCTTCGCCACCGGTGAGGACCATGAGGTGAATGCGGTGATCTCGTTCGGCATATTTGATAAGAGTTCCGGCACAGCCGTATTCGATGTCATCCGGATGTGCCCCGATTGCCAGTATGTTCATTCGTTTGATCATTTATTCCGCCTCTCTAATGATTGCCAAACTCTTCGGACCGCAGTTGAATAGAAGATCCACTATAGACATGTTCGGCTCAAAGGGGCCGTAGCACTGGGGATATTGTGGGTGTTGGAAATTCTGAAAGAGGACCTCGATTTTGTGATTCTGAAATATATCAACATCCATGTACTTGGCACCGTCTCTGCCACTGAGATAAAAATCTCCCCCTAGTAACTTGCAAATTTCCACGAGACGAAGAGTAGGATCTTCTGTTTCTATCTTAAGTGACGAGGCCAAAACCAACTTTCGTTCAATCCCCAAAAGTTCTATGAGCAATTCAATACAGGCAGTATTCACTTGGACCAGAAACTCGTATTGCTGCTGATAGAACTCCTCAAAACTTGCATAATAGGTTTCAAAAAATGGGGCTTTGCCATAGTTGGTTTTTAAGGCCTGAAGATGTTTTCGCTGCCAGTCCACCGTTTGATTGACGCCCACCTCCTCAATCCGCTGAGGAAATCGGTATGTAACGGGAACGGTGAGCCATTGCCAGCCATCAGCGGTTTTGATCCGGTTGCGATTTTGAAATTCATTTTTCTTGTACTGAACCGTATCCAGCAGACAGAAGACATCACAGCGGTCCAGTTTGTCAAAATAGCCCAGCCAGGGGAGATATTGGGGCTGATGGATGGCTACAACCGTCATTGAACAGCCAACTTCTTTATCCTTTTAGATTGTCCCTATTCGTATCTAGCAAGAATCGGACCCGAGTATCCGGACTTTGGGACCACTTTTCCAGAAGCTCCCTGTAAAGATCATTGATTTGCGCAACCATCGCCTCGGTGCTGTATTGTCGGCACATCTTTGTGCCAGTCCGTCCCATCCGCTTTCTTTTCTCTTTGTCCGCGAGGAGAGAGGAAATGGCCTTTTCCAGGGCAATTGCATCCTCAGGAGGGACGAGCAGGCCGTTTTGTCCATCTTTCACCAGATCGGGGATGCCCCCGACACGGCTCGCCACGATTGGCAAGCCAGCTGCCATCGCTTCCACCAGAACCCTCCCCATGCCCTCGTTAAGGGAGGGCAAAACAAAAATGTCGAAACAGCCCATAATCTCATTTACATCGGGCCGCCACCCCAGAAAGCGAACCTTGTCTGCAAGCCCGGCTCTCTCCACTCGCTCTTTCAGCTTTCTCTCCTCTTCACCCTTGTCATCTCCCTTGCCAACCAGTATCAGTAAACTTTGCGGATATTTTTCTACGACTCTTGCCATGGCACTGACCAAATAGGTGACTCCTTTGATTGGAATGAGCCAACCTACGTAGCCTATCACGAGCGAATCGGGTGGGATCTCTAACTCCTTTCGTTTTCTAGAACGCTGTTTTGCCCCCTTAATGAATCGGTGGACATCCACCCCACTGTGGATAACCGAGATGTTGCTTGGTTTCGACACTCTCAACCTGAGATAGTCGTTAGATTCTTCCGGAGTGAGGGCAATTTGGTGATGAGTTATTTTGCCTAGCATTCTTTCCATCTGAAGAAATATCCTGGAAAGCGACCGGCCGAAATGACCGTAAAAAACGTGTCCGTGGGGGGTGTGAATGATGACAGGAACCCGGGCCATCCAGGCAGCTAGCCGGCCAAGGATACCGGCTTTGGAAGTATGAGTGTGAACAATATGAGGTTTTGCCTTGCGTATAAGTCGGAAAAGGGAGACCAAACACCTCAAGTCGTTTGTCGGTGAAATACGTCGAACCAAGCTAGGAACATCGATGATCTCGATGCCCTGTTTCTTGGCGGTCTCCAATTGATCTTCAACAAGCTTGGTCTCGGTTCTTGTCATGGCCGATTCTAATGTGGATCCTTTGATCAGCCACACATTGTAATGTTGGGAATCGTGATACAGTGCGGTTAAAAGAGTATTCTGCGCCGAGCCGCCCATGTCCATGCGGGTGATGATGTGTACGACTGTGAAATCTTTTTGCAAACTATAACCTCAGAAAAGCACAGGACACTTTACATGCCATTTACAGAATTTGACTTTGCTTGCTCTACGGTGTCTTGAAAGAGTTTCTCGAGCCTGGCAATGTGCGTGTCCCAAGAGTAATGATTTTCCGCAACCTTGCGACACTTACGTGAGATTTCATTATAAATTTCAGTTGTTGTTGCCCAGCCTTCCATAGACTTAAGTATGAGTCTGGCCATGGAGTCAGGAGTAGCGTCTGAAAAAAGGAATTCTGGACCCATGTGGGCTAGAATTTCATTGGTTCCTCCAACTGGTGTCCCCAAAACC
>JAJDNB010000157.1 GCA_022340905.1 Deltaproteobacteria bacterium
GCTTGGTTGGCCACCGCGGTGAAGAGGTTCTTCTCCGTCTCGGTGAATTTGTGGTCCACTGAAGTGTAGCAGTTGATTACACCAATCACTCGTTCCTTTACAGCCATGGGCACACTTAGCATGGAAACAAGTCCCATCTTCCTGGCCAGGTCTTTTTCTTTGTATCGCGGCTCTTCAAGTACGTTTCTGACCTCGTAGGGCTCGTTGTGTTGGGCAACATAACCTACTACCCCTTCCCCCAGCTCCACGGACCGTTCTTTAATGTAGTCACTGTCAATACTCTGGGTCGCCCTGATCCTCAAGCTCTTGGCTTTTTCGTCCAACAGCCAGAGAGAGCAAACCTCTGAATTCATCACCTTGGCAGTAACGATGACAATGAGCCTGAGTATGTCTTCAATATACTGGTCGGAAGTGATGGCCCGGCTGATAAGAGTCAAGGCCTCGATAGTTTTTTCATAGGAGCTAATGTCCATGGCAGGGATAAAAATGAGCTAAAATGTCTAAATTGTCTAAAATGACAGAGGCGAAGCAGAGCGGTTAAAGTCAACTAAAGTGCACTAAAATGCCTAAAATTTTCTAGAGAAGACACCCAATACCCAAGGAGTAACCAGGGACCCGCTTGTCGTAGATGCCGCTTGCGATGCGGGCCTGAGCGGAGCGGAGCGAACGCGAAGAAATGCGAAATGACTAACGCACAACATCTCCTATGCGGCTCCACCGTACCCCGAAGTGTTCGTGATCCCAAGACCAATAGATGAGGAATGCCTTGCCCTCGAGGTAGGCATAGGGGACGAATCCCCACACCCGACTGTCAGAGCTCTCGTCACGGTTGTCTCCCATTACAAAAAGATGGTGGGCTGGAACAGTTACGGGCCCAAAATTACGCAAATTACCATAGACCGAATAACTGGCATGGGGATCATCCACAACTTTACCATTTATGCGTAACTGCTTGTTGGCCAATTCAATCTTATCTCCCGGCAAACCAATAACCCGCTTGATGTAGTCTTTCGAAGTATCAAGGGGATATTTGAAAACCACCACATCTTCCCTTTTGGGCTTCCCCAGGTGAATTAGGGTTTTATCGGTAAAGGGAATTTTGATCCCGTAGATGAATTTGTTCACCAGGATATGGTCCCCCACGAGCAGGGTGGGCTTCATAGAGCCAGAAGGTATCTTAAATGCCTGCACCACGAAGGTTCTGATGAACAAGGCCAAGATAACTGCAATGACAATGGCCTCAACGTATTCGCGAAGAACACTTTTGCGTTTTGTATTGGTCTCTGTGAGCACATTTTCCCGCCTGCTCTCATCGCCACGACTAACGGTATGACTCATAATCTAACGCCTACCTCTCTTTGCTAAAAAAATCTTGCTGCAAATGACGCATGCCGGGTTTTGTCGCCTACCCCGTGTCCAACTGAAAACTACTTAAGTGAATTATAACTCAGCGAAGAGCGAAGACACCTTGCGCAGAGGTACAAGAGTCTAGCACGATTTCAACAAATGGCAACTCGAAATTAGCATGGAGCATAGGGCATAGGGCATAGAGTCAAGGGTGCAAGGCCGCAGGGCTAAAAGCACAAGGAGATGCAGGTCATTAGGCTTCGCCGTCATTAGGTCACTACGCTACGCTGTCATTTATTGTAAGAGGTAGGGAACCAGAAGATTGAGAATTGCGGATTGCGCCCGCCCGCCTCGCCTGAGCGAGCAGGCTCGCGATGGCGGGCAGGGATTGCGAAATTAGAAAAACAAGAATATCTGTTTTCTGACCTCTGACCTCCGACTTCTGACTTCTTTGTATTTTGGTGCCTAGTGCATAGTCCCTAGTGCCTAGTGAAGCTGTCATCTGTCCTCTGTCCTCTGTCGTCTTCAGTCCGCATTCCGCATTCCTCGTTTGGGTTGGCTTAGGTTTTGCATATCAGAAATTCTCCAAACACCTAATCTGTTTGAGACAAGAATAAAGAAAGAGTACGGGAAGCTGAATTATCTATGTTATTGTTTTTCAAGAAAAATAATAAGCCGTTCTTTTTTATAATGTTTTTATTAAGTTGCAAAGAAATATACATTGACTCACAATTTATTATTGACAAACCCGCTGTGGAATTGTCAGAAAAATATTTGACATTTTAGTGATATATCGATAGTATGGCGCCGAACCCGCCATACAATTCACAAGACCTTACGTCCACCTATTATCGAGAAGAGACAATGTTCGCAAAAAAATCCTCCCTGTTAGGTCTTGACATTGGTTCTTACGCGGTCAAGATCGTTCATCTGCAAGAAACGAAAGGCACGTACCGACTCAGAGATATGGGGGTAAGTCAGTTACCACCCAACGTTATCGTGGAAGGTGCAATCAAAGACCACGAGGCGGTCCAAGGGGCAATCAAGAAACTCGTCAGCAATTTGAGAACCAAGACAAAAGGCGTTGCCACCTCAATAGCTGGCTGGTCGGTGATTATCAAAAAAGTTGATTTGCCCCAGATGAGCGAGGAAGAGCTCACCGACAATATCCAACTGGAGGCAGAGCAATACATTCCTTTTAATGTGGAAGACGTCAACATTGACTTCCAGATTCTTGGTACTTCTGCAGAAAAAACAGATCGCATGGAAGTTATGCTGGTGGCCGCCAAAAAGGAAGTCATCGATGACTACGTTAGTTTAATAAAGAAATCCGGTTTGCAGCCACAAGTCGTTGACGTTGACTTCTTTGCCTTGGAAAATGCCTTCGAGGCCAATTATGAAGCCACCGAAAGTGGGGGAGTCGCCCTGGTCGATATTGGCGCCACTAAAATGAACATCAATGTCCTTAAAAATGGCGTTTCCATGTTTAACCGGGATGCCTCCATTGGCGGCTACCAAATCACCGAGGACATTCAGCAACGCTTCGGCCTCGAATATGAGGAAGCTGAGAAAGTCAAGCTCGGTATGTCTTCAGAGAAAGTTCCTGTCCAGGACTTAGAGGCGATATTTGTCTCAGCCGCTACCGGATGGTCAACTGAGGTCAAACGAGCCATCGACTTCTTCTATGCGACCTATCCGGAAGAGACCATCGGACAAATTCTGTTAAGTGGGGGTTCGTCCCGTTTGCCCGGATTGGATGCTTTATTCAACAAGGATACCAATATCCCTGTGGCCCATATTAACCCTTTGGCCAGAATTGATTTCGATACGAAAGTATTCGATCAACAGTACCTGGACTACATTGCTCCCCAGATGACTGTTGCCGTAGGACTTGCCCTGCGGCGGGTAGGAGACAAATGATAAGAATAAACTTACTGCCCATTGGCCGGCGCCCAGTTGAGGAAAAAATCCGCAAGGAAATCTCTGTCTTTTTTCTTCTCACATTTTTCTCTTTAGTCGTAATGGCCTACTTCCATGTTGGCCATACCCGCGAGATCAAGAGGATCACCACCGAGAAGATGAACTTAGAGAAAGACATCCGGCGCTATCAAGATAGGCAAAAACAGCTCGACAATTTGAAAAAACAAGAAAAAATGATCAAGCAAAAGCTTGATGTCATCGATAGACTAATGCAGAATCGCGATCTCCCAGTACGAATCCTGGATCAACTTGCTGTGCGCATACCTTCAGATAAAATGTGGATCAAGAACTTGACGCAAAAAGGAAACATCTTGACGCTCACAGGGGTGGCCAGAGGTAATGAAACCATAGCCCAGTTTATGGAGGCCTTGGCCAAGTCACCGTACATCGATCCCAACGGTGTAGACCTGAATCAGTCGCGTCAGGTATCCATTCAGGGGTATAAGCTGAAAAACTTTAACCTAACCGCCAGGATTATTGTTCCAAAAAAGGTAAAAGAAGCAGAGGCGGGGGAAGAGAAAAAGCCTGATAAGAAGACATAGTCTTTCCGGGGAGACCTGAGTTAACAACGTCTCCCCTCTACCTTAAGGAAGGAAACCTATGGCTTTGGATGTGAAAAAAGGTCTTGGAGACGTAAAGGTGCCAACTATACCATGGCACAAGCTGAGCAAGCTCAGTAGAGCGCACAAACTAGTTATCTCCATCGCAATATTGGGTGCCCTCTGGGGATCCTTCGTCTGGTTCTTCTATATGCCCCAGACGGAGAAAATATCTAACCTGAATAAAGACCTGAAAATGGCCCAAGACAAGCTGGCGCGTCTCAAAGATGTAGAGCAACATCTTCGGGCCTTCAAAAAGAAATTTAAAAAGACCGAAGAGGAGTTCAAACAGGCACTCAAGCTCCTGCCGGATAAAGAGGAGATTCCAACCCTTTTGACCAGTATTTCAAATCTTGGTGCCCAGTCTGGTCTGGAATTTCTCCTTTTTCAACCACAGAAAGAGGTGCCCCGAAATTTTTACGCTGAAATCCCGCTGAAATTGGAAGTGACTGGTCCCTATCACAATGTTGCTACCTTCTTTGATCAAGTGAGCAGATTGAGTCGCATCGTCAACATTGGCGACATAACAATGACGGAGATGAAAGCCGCCAAAACCCAGGCTGATGTGGTCATTCTTAAAACCGGCTGCACCGCCACAACCTATAAATTTATTGAACCCAAGGAAGAACCAAAGAAGGGCAAAAAAAGGCGTAGAAGAAAATGATAGAAAGCGACAATACCCAGCGAATCAAGCGGTCATAAAGAGACTATCTTGATATCCGGGCTTGGAGTTGCGGA
The DNA here is from genome assembly GCA_022340905.1 of Deltaproteobacteria bacterium. Lineage (GTDB taxonomy): Bacteria > Desulfobacterota > Syntrophobacteria > BM002 > BM002 > BM002. The sequence continues at coordinate 4,665 of JAJDNB010000157.1, forward strand.
AAACCGGGGAAAGAGCCCGCCGACAACCTTTCCCGTAGAAGGAGGACTGGAATGAGGCATAGTCGAAGGTGCCCAAAACAAAGATGGATACTATACATAGGCCTCCTGGTCTTGATTTTTTATGTTTTTGGCTGCGCTACCAAGTCTTCTGTTCCGCCAACCTCCCAGACTGAAACTGGGGAGGTAACGCCTGGAGAAACCCTACAACTCACGGATGTTCAAGTTGTGGATCAGGATGGCTCATTGGACGTTCTCTTGGTTGGTTCGGCAGCTATGACCTATACCGCCTTCAAGGCAATTGATCCCTTGCGGCTGGTGTTGGACCTGCCCAACACGGAGAGCGAAGTGGCCTCCTCACCCCTTGCCGTAGAAAACGAAATCATTGGCAAGATAGAGACCATGACCCTCACCCAGGAGCCTCAACCCCTTACTCGGGTAGAGATTGCGCTGAATCAGGAAACTCCCTACGAGATATTGCAGGAAAAGAATGAGATCCGGGTGCAGTTTGAAAAACCTACCGCACCTGGAGAGACACGTATGATGTCTGCTAACAAGGCCGAGGGGCCTGCCTCCCAGACTGGAGGCGAATCAGCTACAGCACCTGCTGCAATGCAGTCCTCAGCTAAAGCATCTTCCGCACCGGCAAAGAAAATAACCGCCATACAACCCATACGTTCAGATGACGAGGTTAAAGTATACATAATTGGTGACGGTAGCATTAAGGACTACAACGTTTTTACCCTCACTGACCCAGCCAGAGTAGTGGTGGACCTCATGGGAGTCAAGTTGGCCGCCTCTAGAGGTGGAGTTCCCCCTTCTGAAAAGCTGCTAAAGGATATCAGGGTAGGTGAACACCCCAATAAAGTTAGGGTTGTTTTTGACCTCATCCCTGCTGCCGGCCTTCCATACCAAGTTACATCCGTAGAGGATCGGCTGGTTGTTACCTTCAAACCTGGCTCGAAGTTTCCTCCCAAGCCGCCAATAGTGGTGGCCGCGCCCGCTGCCGCGCCGCGCAAAGAAGCTGTGAAAGCCAAGAGGACTCCACCCCGAGCTGAACCAGCAAGAATCACCTCCATAGACTTCAACCTATTAAAGTCAGACAAGTCTCGTTTGACCGTTAGCGCTGACCGCCCCCTCGATCCTGAAATTCAGCTTACCGGGGGGAATTCTATCTCCATGATTTTCCCAAATACGAAACTCCCCAAGCATCTGGAGCGGCATATTGACACGGGGCAATTTGCCAGCGCTGTCAACGTGATCTATCCCCGCCCTATGAAAGGAGTTCCGGGGACTGTGGAGTTTTACATAGAATTGCGTGAAATGGTGCCTTACCACATATCTAAAGAAGACGACAAGGTCTATCTGGACTTCGACCCTTCGACTATGCCACCACCCGAGCCCATAAAGCTTAGCAAGCCAGCCACGGTGGAAGAGGAACGAGGTCCAGCAGCCCCCGTTCCGGCAGAGGTTCAACCACCTCCCCCTCCGGCTCCGGAAGAATTGGCTGGAGGGGCTCCTGCCGCAGCAGAAGAGGAGACGGCTCTCGAAGAGGTGCAAGCTACGGGTGAAGAAGCCATGGGAGTTGAGGCACCCGTGCCAGAGCAAGCCGCTGCTCCAGCACCGGCCGGGGCTGCGCCTCCGCCCATGGCTGCTGGAGAAAAGTACCTAGGTCAGAAGATTTCCCTTGACCTCCAGGAGGTGGACATTCGTAACGTGCTGAGGCTCCTTGCCGATGTTACCGGTAAGAACATTGTGGTAGAGCCCAACGTCAAAGGCACAGTGACCCTCAAAGTGGACAATGTTCCCTGGGATCAGGTGCTGGAACTGATCCTCAAGATCAACGATCTGGATAGTGTCATGGAAGGGAATGTCATCCGCATTGCCACGGCAGCAAAAATAAAATCGGAACTAGACCGCAGAAGAGAAGAGGTGGAAGCCCAAAAAGAACTCATGGCGGCTGCCAGGGATCTGGGTGAAATTACCACTGAGTACCTCCAGGTGAACTACGCCGATGTGGGAGATATTAGCGCCCAGATCGAAAAGGTTAAGAGTGAGAAAGGGACAATATCGGTTGACAATCGTACCAATTTAATTATCTACCACGATTTTCCCAGACGGATCGAGGTAGCCAAAGAAATTCTGGCCAGACTCGATAGGCCCACTCAACAGGTGATGGTTGAATCCCGTATTGTCTCAGCCAACACCAACTTTAGTAGAAACCTCGGTATTAGCTGGAACGCCGCTTATACTGCCAACAGTTTGGCCGGCAGACTAAGCGGTTCCCCTGAGTTCGATTTTGCAGTGGCTGCACCAACCGCCGCCATTGGAACTTTTGGTCTCAGTTTTACCAGGTTAGCCAACAACATCTTGGATCTGGACATGCAGCTGGAAGCCTTGGAGCAGGCAGGCGAAGGAAGAGTGATCTCCAGTCCGAGGATTTTCACCCTGGACCATGTGCAAGCCATGATCCAACAGGGTGATCAAATCCCCTACCCTCAAAGGACCGAAGAGGGAACTATCAGTACTGCTTTTGCCCCGGCTACCTTGTCCTTGACCGTAACACCGCACATAACCCCTGACGGCAAGGTGCGCATGGAGGTGCTAGCCAAGAGGGACCAGGCTGAC
>JAJDNB010000164.1 GCA_022340905.1 Deltaproteobacteria bacterium
CCAAATTTGAGCGGCACCAAGGTATCATTTTCTGAAAGGATACCCTTTTCCAGCGCCTCCGTAGTCCAGGCCAGGGCCACCCCTGCTGACATGACATCCAGTCCGACTTTTTCCACTGCATCCATAAGGGCGAGCACTTTAGAGGCATCCGTCACTCCTAGCATGGCTCCTGATGCAAAAATAGGCTCGAAATCATAGGAAACCTGACGATACAGATATTGATTCGGCTCCATGAATTTCTCCCGCACGAATCCCACGTGAACACAGCCCACCGGACAGTTAGAACAAGCAGTGTGACGCAACAGGGTGTCCCGGGCAAATCTTTCGCCGCTAATTCCTTCCATCTCCGGATCACTAGTCTGTTTAAGATTCCTGAAGGGTAGAGCCTTAAGCTCATTCAACACCCCTAGGTTAACCGGGGTACCGAGGTTATGATACTTTTCCATCATGTCTGTGGTGGTAAGCTGCTGGTAAACTTCTTTGAAAAGATCGGGGTATTCCTTGCCCTCCGGCAGGTCAAAGACACCGTCTCCATGAATTACCACAGCCTTGAGGTTCTTGACACCCATGACCGCGCCCCCTCCAAGCCTGCCGAAATGACGGTAGGTGTCCACATTGATGCAGGCCATGGCCGAGCCAACTTCCCCAGCAGGACCTATACGCATAATGCTCCTATGCCCTGAGCCTGTTGACATGCGGCGGAGAAGCTTTCCTGCCTGATCTACCTCCATGCCCCACATGTAGTGGACATCTTTAAGTTCAAGCTGGCGCGAACCGATGAGAAGGCAGGAGGGTTTGGCAGCCTTGCCAGCAAGGACAAGCCCGTCCAGATCGGCAAAGCGAAGTGCAAGAGCTGAGCGGCCCCCAGCGTGGCTTTCCGCGTATTGGTCGTGGTAAGGTGATTTGAAAGCACACACGGTCTTGCTCATGAGGGGAAAATACCCGGTAAGAGGACCGATGGTAAAAATGAGAGGCTGATCCGGGTCGTCCCATGGCCTGTCCCTATGGCCATATTCATTAAATAGGAGAGCTGCCAAGCCGCTGCCCCCGGCAATCTGATCCCGACCCTCAAGGGTGAGAATTTTGCCCTTACCTTTATCAAGATCCACCTTGAGTACCCTGAAGTGGTCTCTGATCATGGCAATAACTCCTCTGCTTCATTTTGGGCTGTCGGCTCAACCGGAACCTTTAAGATCTCCAAACAGTCGTGAGGACAGAACTCCACGCATCTGCCGCAGTGGATGCAAACAAAGGGCTCTTTGTTTTCATCAAGATAGATAGCATCCACTGGACAGGCCTCGGCGCAGTCTCCGCAGTGAATACAAAGTTTTTTCTTAAAAATAACCCCCCCACCCTTGCGTTGCGAATAGGCCCCGGTTGGACAGGCCTCGGCACAGGGGGCAGGGTCGCAGGCAAGACAGGGCCTAGCCTCAAAGCCGGTTGACAAGCCGCCGGAAGATCTTATGCGAATGCCCGCCGTATCCCATGAAAGGCGTTTGTGGACGAGGCGGGCACAAGCCAGCGAGCAGGAGTGGCAGCCAATACATCTTTCCATCCTGGGAGTCGTCAACACTCTCGCGGTCTTCATAGATGGTCTCCTGGGAAGTGCACAAATTAATTAAAGCAATGTATTAAAAATAAATCACTTTATATCATGAACTTATATAGTTAATACTTATCTATTTGATAGTTTGCAGAGCCACCATATGTCTTTCTCTATCGAGCCGATTTTCACCTAAATAACATACTCACCCCTTTTGTAAAGGGGGCACCACCGGGGATTTTAAAGCTTAAAGTAAAATTCCCTCGCATTCTATAAGGGCAGAGGGATTTCCGCGTCTGAGGCAATATCTTTTGCAATAAGGAGGGGGGTTCTTCTATCTGGCAGAAGCAGCCTTGATCTCCCCGGCAATTTCGCGACTGAGGTCGGCCACTAGTGCGCTCAGGGTGGCAACGAGGGTTTCGTAACTCTTATCTGCCAGGGGCTTACTAAAACTTGTCTGTCTGGTTACAGTCTGTTTTCTCTCATTCCCTTCAAATTTTAGAATGTAATACTGAGCGAGCAGCGAAGCTTTAACCCCTGGTTCACCATCAAAACGAACGACATCCACAACGACTTGATAGTCCAATGGCAGCTCCTGTTTGCTCCTATAAGGGAAGATGAGGATGCGATCCGTAGAAAGGAGGACAGACAGGTTTTGAGCCAAAATGGCGGTGAAGGTGCTGTTTAAAGGCTCTCCCCAGTAATGGAAGTCGTGAATCTTGATCTCGTTCGTACTGGTCCGGGTCACAATCTGGGGCCGATTCAGGTACTCTTGGACTCTCACGGGACCAATCCCGAGTACGACTCCCTCACCCACTACTGCCCCATGTTCTTCTGCGGATGAGGTAAGGGGCTGAAGCAGGTAGAAATCTGTGGGCTTTTGGGTTCCCGTTCCCAAGCAGCCTCCAAAAGAGACAAACAAAGCAATCAGAGCGGTTCCTAACAGACACGAGCGATTAAAACGCATTACTTACCTCCCTAAAGACACTTTGCCGCGGATAAGGGCGTCTGGCTGCCTTTGCAGGTACCCGGCAAGAGAATTGATGGAATCGGCCATAACCTTGAGTTGTTGAAGAGTCCTGGTGAGCTCGTACATGAGAGTCGAGTCGGGATCGACCACGTCACTAATCGAGGCGAGGGCGACTTCTGCATTCTTGACGGAGGCTTGGGCAGTCTTCAGCGTCTCCTGCAATTGAGTAAATGTGGGCTCAACCTGAGTATTCACATTCTGCACCAACTTCTGGGTATCCTTCATGGTCTCCTCGATGCTGGTGGTTAGGGGGCCGACCCGGCGATCCAGATTACGAGCCAGCTTGCCGAGGTCTTGCAAGCTCCTGTTAAGGGCGGTGACGGCCTCTGTCAGCTCAGGTGAAGTGGCAAGCTTTTCGATTGCCGCCATTGTTTTTCTCGCGTCTTCAACTATCTCCTTTATGGGGAGATTCTCCAATGTTTTGGCTAATTGCTCCATAGCGGTGGGAATTGTTGGGAGTTCAGGTACTTTCTTATCGAGCCCGACGTAGTGGACCGGAGTATCCGGAAACATGTCGAATGCCACCTGAAGTTTACCCGTAACCAAACTCTGCAGCTCTAGCTTGGCTCTCAGACCGCGCTCAACCAACAGTTTCATGAACTCATCCGGGCCTGCGGCAATCCTCTTCTTTTCCGCCGAGCTGAACTCTCCTACGTCCTTAACCTTGTCGGGAAATACCTCCACATACACTGGGGTTTGAAACTTCAGTGTTTCCCGATCAATGACAACCTTGATAGCGGTCACCGTACCGATCTGTACGCCTTTGAGGGTTACGGGGGCTCCCACAGTCAATCCCTTAACTGAACCAGGAAAGAAAAGCACCCATTCATGCTTTTCTTCAAAAAACTTTCCTGAACCGAAAACTATTACGCCAATGGTGGCCAAAACCACAGCCCCAACCACAAAAGCACCGATGACCTTAGGATTTGCCTTTTTTGTCATAGTTCTAACATCCTGTCAGTATAAAACACTTTATCAATCAAACAATGTGGGCTACTTCGCCGCTTCCTTATCCTCTCCCCGGGTGAGAAACCTGTGAACCTTAGGATCCGGTGGATTGGCAACAAGCTCTTTAGGATCCCCACTGGCGATCATGGTTCTTGAATCTACATCGAGAAAAACTGAGTTGTTGCCGATGGCAAAAATGGACGCCAGCTCATGGGTCACCACAACAATTGTTGCCCCAAGACTCTCCGACAGCTCTTTGATAAGGTCATCCAACAACCTGGCGCTGATAGGATCCAGCCCAGCAGAGGGTTCGTCGAAAAAAAGGATGTCAGGGTCCAGAGCCATAGCCCGTGCCAGGCCCGCCCGCTTTTTCATGCCACCGCTAATTTCGGACGGGTAGAACTCCTCAAATCCTGCAAGGCCCACCAGGGAAAGCTTGAGGGAGACTATCTCGCCAATCTGGCTAGGGCTCAGATCGGTGTACTGCTCAAGGGGGAGAGCGATGTTCTCCGCCAGGGTCATAGAACTCCACAAGGCGCCACTCTGGTAGAGGATACCCACGTTCTGTATAATCTGTTCTTGTTGCTCAGGGCTCGTCTCCCAAAAGCTCACATCGCCATAATAGACTTGCCCCTTTGCTGGCGATTTGAGTCCCACCATGATTCTCATCAGGGTGCTTTTGCCGCAACCGCTGCCACCCATGACGATAAAAATATCTCCCCGGTTGACGCTGAAGTTGAGATCTCGCATGAGCACAAAGTCACCATAGGCCATGGTGAGATCATGCACTGTAATATGAGGTTCTTTGTTGTTCATATTTTCCGAGCAAATGTTTCAGAGCAAAAATTAAAGCACCCATAGCCCATAGTGAAAGATACTTGCTCTCGACGCCATGCGCTCTGCGCTTGGATGTCTAAATGCCGATGATATTGGTAACAACCGCGAAAATACCATCGAGTACTATTATCAATACTATTGAAGTGACCACCGCCGAGGTGGCCGCGTCTCCCACGGCTGAAGCGCTGCGTCCGCATTCCATGCCTCTGAGGCAGCCCGTTATGGCTACGACTACTCCGTAAATCGCACTCTTGAAGACCCCTATACCGAACTGAGTAAGGTTGAGTGAGGCTTTGGTCTGCCCCATATATTGGGTAAAGCTAATATCAAACATGCCAGTGCCGACAACAAAGCCACCCAGTATGCCCACCAAGTCGGAGTAGAGGCAGAGAAGAGGCATCATCAAGATGAGGGCAAGCATACGAGGCAAGACCAAAAATTCCATGGGTGAGATGCCCATGGTGGTCAGAGCATCAACCTCTTCATTTACCTGCATAGTGCCAATCTGGGCGGCAAAGGCAGCTCCGGTGCGACCGGCCATGATAATCGCGGTCATTATTGCCCCCATCTCCCTGGCCATGGCAATGCCTACCAGATTTGCAATGTAAATCTGTGCCCCGAACAGGGCCAACTGAACCGCCCCCACAAATGCCAGGATCAAGCCCACCAGAAAACTGATCAGGGAAACAATAGGCAGGGCATCGGCACCGCATTGCTGAAGCGTCAACCAAAGGTCCGTGCGACGAAACTTGGCCTTGCCCACCAGGAATCTACCAAAGGCAATTGTGGCTTCGCCCAAGAATGTGGTCATGCCGGTAACCTGGCGAGCGATGTCCATACCAGCCTTGCCAACCTGGACCAAAAAAGGTTCCCGCAAGGCCATCTTGCGGGCGTCTTTCTTCTCCGGCACCGCGGCAGCCAGGTCCAGCAAGCGCCGCACCCCTTCCGGCAACCCTGACCGATCCACATCAATTTGCCGTTTGCTGCATTGATCAAAGACCTTGAGTAAAAAGGTGATCAATACACTGTCCCAACTTCCGAGCTCATTTGTATCAAAGGTGATCCGTTGGAGCGGCTGTCCGGAATCGACCTGCTTCTGTACCTCCTCCGGCGAAGGGATGACCTTGCCGATAGTCCAATCCCCCGCCAGCCTCAAAGCCAGGCTGTTTTCCCTGGGCCGGCTAAAAGCAAGGTCGCCTGATGATGTAATTACTCCGGTTGTAGTATCCATATGTAGATGTTTGAAAGAGTCTAACGTATAATATCTGAAACTCTTGGACGGTTCAATCTCTACCGTTCTCAGGAGCTAGCTACTACAGAAAAACAATTATACTGAGGTGACAACAAGATGAAGAAAATCATAGTGATTATCTGTACAGTTTTCTTGCTTCTGGCTAGTGCTGCCATCCCCAGCGATAATACTGTTTACGTCACCAAGAAAAACTATCCCATGGCCCTCACCAAAGAAGACTTTGAGATGTTTCATCAAAGTATTCTCAATGATGATGCTGCCGTGTTTTTGAAACTCCGGCAAGAAGGTAGGGCTTGGCTGTCGAGGGCAGGAGTGGAAGTCTACATTGTCGAAACTTATGACTCCGGCAAAATCAAGATCAAGCCAAAGGATGGAACACAAGAAATCTGGACGTTGCAGGAGGCGCTAGAAAAAAAGTAGCCAGGAGCCAGGAGTCAGCAGACAGAAAACACCACCACCTAAGGCAATCGCTCCAACCACGACGAGTCCTCAAACCAACGCTCTGTTAAGTTGCCCAGTTCCCCTGTTTCTTCGAGCATAAAGAGAAAATTGTCCGCCCAGTTGACCAGATGGGGGTCATAAGAGGGCATGGCAATGCCTATAGGTTCATAGGTAAGGGGGGTAAAAACTGAAAGCAGCCCCTGATTTGGATGGCGAAACAGGGACACCACGCAGATGGGATAGTCGGCAACCATAGCATGAACTTTGCCCTTGAGCACCAGGTCTACAGCCTCATCATAGTCTTTTGCCGGTATGAACTGGGCCTTTGGTAATACTGACTCAACAAAATATTGACTGGTGGAGCCTTTGAGGGCGGTTAACCTGGTATTTGGGCTGTTTACTTCGGTGGCTTCTTTTGCCTTTGCTATTGTCTCGATCTTTGTAAGGAACGCCTTCCCAGAAACATAATAAGGACCAACAAATGCAACTTTCAAGTTCCGTTTGGGGGTCATAGTCATCCCCGACATGACCATGTCCACCTTGCCGCTTTCTAGGGTTGTAAGGAGCTTCGAAAATTCCATAGTTTCAATCCTCAGTTTAACCCCCATGGCGTCGGCCATCATTTTGGCCAGGTCCACCTCGAACCCTATTACTTCACCATCCTTGGTTGTCATGTTAAGGGGTGGCATGCTCCCAGCCGTCCCCAGCACCAATTCGCCTCTTTGTAAAATGTTATCAAGTACTGGCTTTGGCGTAGGCTTGACTATCTTCTGGGTACAACCGAAAAGAAAAAATGGCAAAATAAGGACAAGAACAACTATAGCCTTTTTCATGAGCTTTCTCCCTTGAATTCTGGTTTCAGCGATAGGGGGGTATCTTACTGTTGGTCAGGCTTACTCGAAATAATATCAGACAAGTTTAAGACTGCTACAGCTGAGAGTCAACAAAGAAGAGGAGAATTCTTGACATAAACAGTAAGTTAGGCAAGAATCGACCTTTGGGGAACATTGTCTCCCTCATTCGGTAATGGAAGGATGAAAAATGGGTAAATCGAAAAGATTTATTCTTTTGTCGATTCTTTTCTTCTGCGGACTTTTCTACTGTGCTCAACTGGGCTGGGCAGCCAACCCGTTAGCAGTAAAGGCTGCAAAAGGCAAGAAAAAGTCTGAGGCCCAGGCAGAGGTCAAACCACCGGAAAAGCTCACCGGCGACCAGATCGATGGTTTTATGGCCACCCTCAGTGACCAGCAGGTCAGACGCCTTCTCATTGAAGAACTCAGGAAAAAGGCAGAGCAAGAAAAGGCGACCGCTCAGACCGGACAGTACGCTGAAAGAGGAAGCGGACTGCAACAGGTGTTCGATGAAGCCGATGCCGCAGCTTCTGCGATTTTTACGCGAATTAGGAGAATTTTTCGTGAGTCGGCGTCGGTCTTGTCCCAACCCCGCGCCCTGATTGCTCTGTTATCCGACGACAAGGGAACTGCTTCCTTACTCTTGACCTTTGTAGAGCTGATTGGACTGATTGGAGTAGGTTTGTTAGGAGTGTGGCTGCTCGTACGTCTTACGGAAGATTATCGCAATCAGCTCCTTTCCACCGTGCCTCTAGGGAGCCTAGAGAAATTAGGCCGCATACTTCTACGGCTGCTCCTCAGTGCTTTGGTATTGGCTGCTTACGTACTGATCACCTTCGTCCTCTTTATCGTTTTCTATGATAAAGGAAGCGCTTCATATACTATTATTCTTACCTACGTGATCGTCAGCTACTATTTACTGGCCATCATTTTCCTCGCCAGGATCCTCCTTTCACCCGCATCCCCCACCTTACGGTTGGTACCTATGGCGGATGAAGATGCAGCTTTCCTCTACCGTTGGTTTCTCCGAATTACCATTGTGGCGGCGGTTATTGTCGGAGCGAGTGCGATTGTCCGCAATATCGTGCTCAGCGAGGAACTCTACTTGCTTCTTTACAGCGCAGCGGGCCTCAGCGTTTTTCTACTACTCATCGTAATGATCTGGCAGAGTCGACAGAGAGTGGCGCAAGCTATCTGCCAGGATGCTGCTGAAGGTACTTGTGACTACTCCCCGCTGCGTGCCGGGTTTGCCAAGAGTTGGCATATCCTGGCGATTGTATATGTAATTTTGATGGGAGCCTTCTGGCAAATCGGCGCCTTGATCGAAGGAAAGGGAACCATCTTAAAACTCATTGGCAGCCTTTTCCTCATTCCTCTATTCGTCGGCATTGATCAATGGGGAGAACGTTTGATGAAGGTCGCCTCAGGTGAGTTGCCTGAAACCTTTGACTTAAGCGGAGACGAAAGGGTCGAAGCTGGGGATGATCCAGAATCAAGTGGCCGACACCTTACCGACCATGAACCCGCATGGGACGAGAAAGAGGTAACGCACCATTATATCCCCTTGCTCAAACAACTTTTCCGTATTGTGCTAGCGTTAGCCCTGCTCTTCCTCTTTCTCAGGTTATGGGACATTGACCTCTCCATCACCAGAATTTTCTCCTCCACTCTGCTCAGTATCATCGTTGCGGTATTGCTCGGACTTTTCATCTGGGAGTATACGAAAACGTTGATTGACAAAAAACTCGAGGAAGAATTCTCCGGAGATGGCGAAGAGATTGAGGAGGGTGGCGGCGCCGGCGGCACCAGGAAGGGCACCTTGCTAATGCTTCTTAGAAAATTTGTCCTTACCGTCCTGGTGGTAATTGTGATGATGATAGTATTGGCGCAAATAGGGGTAAACATCGGACCCATGATTGCCGGCGCCGGTATCGCTGGGCTGGCCATCGGCTTTGGCGCCCAGACCCTGGTGAAGGATATCATTTCGGGGGTGTTCTTCCTCGTTGACGATGCCTTCCGCGTAGGTGACTTTGTGGAAACGGCCGGCATGAAGGGTTCAGTTGAAAAAATCTCTTTGCGCTCCATGAGGCTTCGCAACGCTCGCGGTCCGATAATCACAATTCCATTTGGTGATATGAAGACAGTTACAAACTTCAGCCGTGACTACCAAATCATGAAGCTCGATATCCGGGTTCGTTACGACACCAACATCAAAAAAGTAAAAAAGATCATCAAAAAAATTGACCAGAAAATCCAGGAGGATCCGGAACTCGCAGCAGGTCTGCTTGACAAAATCAAGTCCCAGGGTGTGAAAGCAATGGATGATTCCGCCATGATAATGCGGGTCAAATTCAAGACAGTTCCCGGCCGGCAGTTCATTATCCGGCGAGAAGTATTTCAACGAATTCAAGAGGCCTTTCGTAAAGAGGGCATACAGTTCGCCCATCGCAACGTTACCGTGTATATGCCGCCAGAGACAACCGCCGGGGAATCAAAGAAGGAAACAGATAGCGAGGACGACTCCTCCACCTCAACTGATAAAAGAAAGCTCGAGGCAGCTGCGGCTGCAGCCCTCGCCATAGCCGCCGAGGAGGAGGAAGCCGCCAAAGAAGGTGAAAAAGAGAAAGACGACCGTTAAATAAATTGCGGATTGAGGAATTAAAGTTGTAGATTTCGCGGGTGGAAATTGGGGTTAGGTGCTGGTGCGATTGCGTCCAGCTTTTTTTGCTCGATACAGAGCTTTATCTGCCGCAGTAAGGACTTGCTCCGAAAAGGTGTATTTTTCGTTTCTCTCCGCAACACCAATACTTATGGTTACTTTCACTCTTTTTCGAAACCCTCTAACCCCCTTCGGCTTTTCTATTTTTTTACCTGATCGATTGCTCCCCCGAATTACAAAACGCGCCCGTTCCACAGTTTTTCTCAATCCCTCTAGATGAGAAATGGCCGCTTTGCTATTCAGCCCGGGAAAAAGAATGGTAAACTCCTCGCCCCCGTAGCGAAAAGCTTTGCCGCCGCCGGATACCATGGTTAGCTTCGACGCTACCAATCGCAAAACCTCGTCGCCAACCTCGTGGCCGTAACGATCGTTAAACTTCTTGAAGAAATCAATATCAACCATAGCCACAGTAAAGTTGCCACTCAGTTGAGGAAGCTTTTCCTCCAAAGCGCGCCTGCCAGGAAGGCCAGTCAATTCATCTTTAAAGGCCATGCTATGGGAGGTTTCAATCACCGAGACGACTAAAACAAGTCCCGCGGTAGCCAAATAGATAGTTGAAATTGGACCAACCTTGCCCACCGCAAAAGCTAGGAAAACCGACAACAGCGCCCAAAAGAAACCATTTTCAATTACCGACTCGTTTTGAATAAAACCGACGGTGAAAGAAAGAAATGCTATGCCAAAGGAAAAAAGACAAGGAAGTGAAAGGGGGAGACGTGAAAGCAAGTTTTCGTCAGCCACGGAATAGTTTACCAAAGCGGCTAGGCCCCAGCCTCGGTATCGACATAGGAGAAATACACCCAAAACTTGCAGCAGGATGATGCTCAGTCGAACCGCGCCATAGAAGGTTAAAATCCCCCGCTCTCTCATGCGAGAGACAAACACGAGATTCAGAGGCAGAAGAAAACCAATGGCATTGTAAACAGTTTGGTCGATTCCTCTTGAGGCGACACCTATGTTAGGGGAGAATATAAGCAATCCCCTGTCTGCTAGAGCAAGTAAAAGCATGGCAAAGATCAAGCGACTGCGGTTGAAGCGCCAGCCGAGCAAAATTCCGGCTGCTGCCACCAAATATGGATAAATGTGCACCAGAGCAAACAGTGATTTATCCGGAAGGCCAAAAGATATAAGGACAGCCGCGGTAAAAACCACAAGTCCACCGGGAACGAAAAGGGAGAAGAGGGTTCTTACAACCACCGAATTCAACTCGCTAAACTCCTTTCGCCGGCCAAGTGGACGTTACCTCATTGAGGAGATTTCGGAGCATTCTCAGAGCCGGGACTGGTCGAATGCGATGCAATCAACGTGCCGAAGGATGCTGCTATCGGCGGACAGCCCATTAGTCATATGGCTTCGCCGTCATTGGGTCATTATGCTTCGCTGTCATTTATCGTAAAAGGTAAAAGCTAGAGATCGGAGGTCAGAAGATTTGCGGAATGCGGATTCCGGATTTCGGAATTAGGGAATTGGAGAATTAGAAAATTAGGGAATTCGTAAAAATCGCAGAAGACGTAGAAATCGTAGAAGTCGACCGTTTAGCTCATAGGCCACAGAAAAAACCTAATTCAGAGATCGGAGATCTGAACATAGCGAGTAAAAGACTGAGCCTATGCGGACAACGTTTAACGGATAACTAATAACGTTATGCCCCGTTCACCGCTCACGGCTTACTGGTCACCGCTTACATTTTGATGGCTTCGACAAATCAACTAATTGACAATCGACTCGATCCGGGGATAGTTTTGAGGGGGTAGGAGGAGGGAAGCTTCATGCTCGGAGATGAATACATTTATCAAGAGATGCTCGAGCAGGAAAAAATTGTTTCTCTTCAGCAGACGCTCCCTCCGCTGGAGTGGCCCGTTCCTTCGCATAGGGTATTTATCACAGGATCGGGGGATTCCTATTGTGCCGCCCTTTTCGGCCAGTGGGTGATGAAGGAACGTGGCCAGGTATTTGGTCTGCCAGCCCTTGAAGCAAGTCAAGCTGCCCAGAACTTCCAGCCTGGTGACACTCTCATCGGCATCAGCGTTTCCGGCCATACGGCAAGGGTTTTAGAAGCGGCAAAGAGAGCCTTGGCCGCAGGTGCCCAGGTAGTAGCTATAACCGACAATCTCTGCAGCCCGTTAGCAGAGCTGGCCTCTTCGATCTGGCCTATTTACGCTTCTCCCCAGGATGAACTAAGGAATACTAAATATACAGACGCGTGTGCTAAACAATACGTCGGTTATCACCACGATGTTGCTCAGACCAAAACATTCTGGGCTGTACTGCTTACTCTTGTAAGAGCAAGCGAAATAGAACTAGACTGGCATCTCCTCCTAGAGCACACTCGTACCTTACTCTCACCCACATTTTATGATCCCTTATTCAACAAAGCCAATTTCTGGGCCGAAAGCAGGCAAACCTTCTTTTTGGGAAGCGGTTGGGCGAAGATTGCAGCTCGCTTTGCCAGTTACAAAATGTGCGAGTTCAATCGCCTGTCACTTTTCGCCGGCATGGAGGAATACTGCCACACTCTCTACTTCATAACCCGATCGAAGGACACTGTTGTTTTGCTTATCTCAGACGAGGATACTGCTGCCAGAGCAATGGAGATTGTACCTGTGCTCTGCGAATTCTTCGACGCCAGGATCATCTGGCTCCAACCTGAGATTTCTTACAGTGAGCACACGCCTAGCAAAACTGACTACGGTGTTGAGGTGGTAAACATACCCGCCTCCAGTCAGCCCCTGCAGCAGTTTCTCGATTCCTTCCTGGCGCTGAAATGGCTGACCTATGCCATCGGCAGGGTTGACGCTCCCAACATCAATACCTTCCATGCCGGCTACGATACAGAGCGGCTTGTGTCGGGCACCTTGCGAACCATCCGCAAATCTGTCATTAGAACGCCTAAACCAAAAAAATTGGCGAAAGCTGACTAGCGAGGAGTGCTGTCAGCACCTCCTGCCTCATACGAACAGGTGGTAAAGTCTATGGTAGTGCCACATTTCGCGCATGTGTGCGTCTTATTAAATTCGTCGGAAAAGATTTCTTTCTCTTCTCCGCAACTGTTGCACTTGCAAACGAACGATTTGAGATCCTTAAAAGATTGGTACCCTGGGCAATGCTGTGGTGTTGTAGTCATGATAAATCTCCTCCTCCAGATTCTGATTCAGTTGTTCCAGATGTCATGGCTTTACGCGAGAATCATATTTTCTCAATATGAAAGTTTAGTCAGCCATCTGATAAAAGTCCAGGGAAAAGACCTTAGAAAATTGGAGCACGCGAACCACTGAGGCAGGTAATCTCGTCTGAGTTACAAAGGTCGTAAGTCAAATTAAGGTAATAGTTATCGATCTTCCATATATGAGGTACAACATTTGCATAGCATATGGGGTTGTATTTGTGATAAATTGGCTCATTATGGACTAATTCTTTTCACGTATTCAGTTATCTTCACAAAGAATATAAGTCAAATCTTTCACAAGGAGGATGTCTCCATGGGTACTTTCAGGAAACAGTCACTGGTTTTTCTCCTGGCAGTTGTGCTCGCCTTCACCTGGGCAGCTTCCCCCGTTCTGGCCGCGGAAAAGAAGTATGTAGTCGGAGAAGACAGGAACGCACCTGCCATGATCTTTGACTTGGTGCTCCTCAGACCTCTGGGTTTGGTTGGTTTCGCCGCAGGCACAGTCTTCTTCTTCGTTTCTTTGCCATTCAGTCTCCTTGGGGGCAATACTGGAGAAGCGGCGCAGAAACTTGTGGTGGCACCTGCCAAGTACACTTTTACACGTCCACTCGGTGCAGAAGATTACTAAGGTAATACTTCGCTCACCTCACCTTCTCGCCAAGGAGCTGGCTCGCCAGTATTGGTGGGCGATTTTGCTGTGTTGACTTTGTTTTGGTTCCCGTAGAACGTGAGCTCTAATCTATGAATGTCCTGGAGGCCTTGTGTCTCGGCGCTCTGCAAGGAGTAACTGAATTTCTGCCTATTAGTAGCTCAGGACATTTGGTACTGGCCCAACATCTGTTAGGATTCCAGGAATCACAACTGTTCTTTGACATTGCGGTGCATGTAGGTACCCTCATGGCCGTATTCCTGGTATTTTGGCGTGACTTGGCCCTGATGGTCAGAGGAAGCTTCAGGGCCATAGGCCAGGCCATTTCCTCCCAAACCGCTTTCAACTCCACCGGTCTGGATAGTAGCGTAAAGATGGCCTTAATGATTTTGGTAGGTTCCATTCCCACCGCCCTCATAGGTTTATTTCTGAAGGACGTCTTCGAGCAATTTTTTACCTCAGCCAAAATCGTGGCTTTGGGTTTGTGGGTCACTGGCTCTTTTCTTATCTGGAGTCGTTGGGCCAAGCCGCGCCGCACGCTTCTGGAAAACCCCGGTGTATTTGACGCGCTGTTTATTGGCTTAGTCCAAGGCATGGCAATCACCCCTGGCCTCTCACGCTCTGGTGTTACCATCACCACGGGAATGCTCCTCGGCCTTGGACCAGACCTGGCATTCCGCTTTTCTTTTCTCCTTTCTATTCCGGCTATCCTGGGAGCTCTGGTCCTCGAAGCTTTCCACAAAGGCGGCAACCACCCTGAATGGCATGTGGTGGCCGTAGGCTTCTTCTCGGCCTTTTTCGTCGGCTGGGCCGCCTTGCGCCTCCTGCGGTCTCTGGTAGATAAAGGAAAGCTCTTCTATTTCGCCCCCTATTGCTTTGTTTTGGGAGTTTTGGCTCTCGCTATTGCCCTCTTCTGAGACGAAGGTAATAGATGGGTTATTGGATGTATCCCACCTATTACCTAAGACCCATAACCCTTAAATTAATCAACTGGCGCCATGGGCTCTGCCTTGTTGTCTTTGTGCTCTGCGTGATCTTCGTGGTGTGAAACAGTGGGGATGTGAGACTCTTTCGGTTGGTCAGATTAATTCAACGAGCTTTCTGCGCACTGCATAATGTACCAGTTCTGCGGTGCTCTTGCAGCCAAGCTTCAGGAGAATATTGGTGCGGTGAGTATCCAGAGTGCGGACGCTTATGTTGAGTCTCTTGCCAATCTCTTTCCTACTTTTTCCCTCAGCTATGAGCTTGAGCACCTCCCGCTCTCGCGGTGAGAGTCTGGCTTGCTCCTTTTTGTCGTCAATTTCATCGTATCCATTGATTTGGTCGACCGATATGGACGGACTCAAAAATCGTTCGCCCTTACAGATGGCTTTGAGCGCGCCAAAAAGACATTTGGCATCGGCATCTTTCACCAGGTAGCCTGAACCGCCAGCCTCAAAAAACTGGGCAACAAATCCTTCATCCTTATGCATGGTAAGGGCTACCACTTTAATCCCTGGCAGCGCTTCAGTGATGTGACGAGTCGCCTCGATACCACTCAGGTCAGGCATAGAAAGGTCCATAAGAACGAGGTCTGGGCGACATTTCTTGACCTGCTCAATAGCTGAGTGGCAGTTGTCGGTACTACCGATCACACAAAATTCTGGTCTGGCCTCTAGAAGGAGTTTCAGGGACTCGGCGAAAATGGTGTGGTCATCAACGAGAAAGACGTTGTGTTTTTGCATGGCAGTGTCGTGCGCATCTGGGGTTACATGCTCTTACACCACTTTTCTGTAACCATTCATCTCACGAATCTGTTCCGCAGCTCCTCGAAAGATACAGAGTCGGGGGAAAATCAATCATTTTTTATTAGCAGATTGCTCAGCCTTGGGTCAACAGTAATTCAAGACTCTGCTAAAAAACCCATGCTTGCTGTTTGCCAAAGAAGGAAGCAAATGCAAATAAGGACAGGGTAAGCTGGGAGCGAAACGACACGGCGAAAGGTAATAAGTTAAGGGTAATAGGTTAGAGGTTGGAGAGATCCCATAACTTATTACCTATCACCCAGGACCGATAAATTACGTTGACACTTCTTCATCTACTTGATATAAATAAATTTTACACGAGGTGGGGCTGTAGCTCAGTTTGGGAGAGCGCTTGAATGGCATTCAAGAGGTCGTCGGTTCGATCCCGATCAGCTCCACCAATTTTATTTTTATGGCAAAATAGCCGGAAGTAACGGATCATTGATAGACAAAGCCAGATCCGCACTGCCGGCTTTTTCTTTTTAGTAATTTTCTACCCTTTGAAAAAGCAACAATGGATGTTGGGAATCAAGCATTTCAACCCCCGGCCAGGGGTACCTACGCCATCATCACCCTTCTGGCAATATCTCTTATTCTTTCCATATTAACTAGCCTGGATGTTGCACCAATTGCTTACTAAAGCCTCTCAGCTGGGAAGCAAGATGTTTTCTTAAGGTTCCAAAGCAGTACCTAAAAAATATCTCGTATTAGGCATGAATCTTGAACGTCCGTCACCGTGATCTTAGCTTACGCGCACTGTTTCACTTCTCACCTTCCAAAGCGTCAGGCAACTAATGTATCTTGAAAAAACAGTTAACCACCTCTGTTAATCGAAGCCGTGCTGCGAAATGACGCAATTTTGGTAGTGCCACTTGAGGACAAGGAGAAAAAATGGCCACATACTCCCTTTTAAAAAACAGATCTCTTACCATATTAGTCGTAGAGGACGATGCCGAGCTTAGAGAAATCTTACAGGTCGAATTCGAACTCGAGGGCTTGACGGCTATTACTGCCACAAATGGCAGTGAAGCTGTTACCACAGTTCGGAAACTTAAACCTGATTTAATATTAATGGATATAATGATGCCAGGGATGGATGGTATCGAAGCCACGAAAATTGTCAAAAGTAATGAAGAAACTAAACACATTCCCATAATAATGCTCACTGCTTCAGGAAATAGAGATGACATTGTCGCCGGACTTGAGGCAGGCGCAATCGATTATATAACCAAACCGTTCTTCATGCCCGAGTTAAAAGCTCGCCTGAAGTCGGTGCTTCAGCATAAAGTAATGTATGACGAACTAAAGAGAATCCAGGATACGTTAATAAGAAGGGAGCGACTACAAACTATAAAGGAACTTACTGAGACATTTCAAGGATCCATCAATGGACCGCTTACCGTGATTCTTGGCAGGATACATCTCCTCAAGAAAAAAAACGGCAAAATAGCTTGGGAAGACTTAGAGGCATTGCAAAAGGCGGCGGATAAAATAAAAGAGATAGTGAATCATCTGGGCATCATGGAGTGGATGTATCCATTGCCCCTCTTGAATGATATTGATTTTGTTGACCTACCCTTCCTCAACTAACACCGTATCATTGCAAATTTGAGATTTGAGACTCTAGATTTTTGATTGTGGAATCTTTTCCAACTCAATCTAAAATCTGCACTCTCAAATCTTAACTGTCGACTGGGTTACATGCGAATCATCCGGCTTACCTGGGAATCAACGCATTTGTATATCTCTTCGTCGGTACCGTAAATATCCACGATTGTCCGGTGGTTGATCAGGGTCTCGATGATAAAGGCGGTGAGGTAGAGACTGATGAAATTGGGACGACGAACGATGGTCCTCAATGGGGCGATCCGGTACTGAACGTCAAAATCTTCCGCTGATATCAGTGTCTTGATACATCCAGCCAGCTGGCGCTCCAGCTCTTTCTTGTTCTTCGTTTCTATGAGTCTGTCCTCAATCAACTTCATGGCGATCCGATTCGCCAGATCATCTACTACCTCATACAGCTGACTAATTGCTCCTGCTCTTGCTGCTTCCTTAGCAGAGTCCAGCCGGGATATGACATTGCTTTCTCTCACATTTGGTCTATAGTCTCTTGCCATCTCTTCACACCTCAAACCAGTTCTTCGCCAAAACTCTTTCCGACGATTTCATTGTATTGACTATTCACCAGGGCTGCATTCCTCTAGGAAATTTGTCAGTGCTCTTCGAACGTCCTCCTGCATTGGCAAGAAATGCACGCCAACAATATAGCCTTCGCCCTTGTCTTTAGGTCTCGACCACACTACTTCTCCCTTCAAGGGAATGGTACCATGGCGCGATGAATTCAGCTTAGTATGAAAGATACTTCCAACTTTAAGTTTAGTCAACGAGTGTAACCTCATTCCTCCCATGCTGAGGTTCAGTATCCTAATGTTTTTCTCTTGGAAAACTTGGGTAAAAAGATCCTCACCCTCTGAAACACTGTGCCTCAGATGCTGGCGTCGCTCCGGCAGTCTTACCTGAATACTGGCGCCCTTGATGAGAGCATAAAGGTAGTTTACCAGACTGGTAAACCGAGCGGTATCTTCAGTAGACCCGTTTTGTTCTAAATTATACTCAATGGTTTCCTGGAGATCGGCAATGCCGCTAAGCAGCTCATCCAGCTGGGTCTTTCGCTCTCTGTTCATTCCAGAGGTGTTGATAATATTGATCAGGGGGCGGAGGGTAAATTTGATTTTTTGTTCGAAAAGATCAAGCTTTTCTTTGGTGGGACCTCCCATGCGCCCGGCCCTTGTTGGGAGTTGAAGCTCGGAGATTCTGCTGATTTGTCAACAACCTAGTCTGAAAGCATTCTCTGTTTAACACGATTCCTTGTCAATCGCAAGAAAAAGATCAGGTTACCCTATTTATCTCTATGTAGGCCTGGGCAAACGGCCCGTCCTCTTTTCCTCTTTCTCATGGACTAGTGGAACTTCTACAATTTTAGATGTGAGATCGCAGATTGTAGAATGTTTAACGCTTTAAAATTTGACCAACGAAGAGAGATCCGATAGCGTTAGTACTGAATCGCAAGGATTTTTCTTGACGAAGCTCTCGACTGTATTATAGTTAATTTCGTTCGTCAAATTAATTGCAGTGCAAAGGAGTTCCCCCATGGATTTTGATCTCGAGGATGGCCTTTATATTTTTGAAATTACCCTCGGCTATAAGGTGGCTGAGATTGAGAACATGACAGTTCCTCTAATCATAAAAGCCGACGATGTTGATGACGCAGAAGAAGTGGTTCAGGAATATCTGGAGATAATTAATCTCGCCGGGGATTTCTGGATTGCCGACATAACCGGCCCCTTTGATCCTGAAGAATACCAGAAGGAAGTTGACGAGGGAGAAAGGGAACGTTGGGATCGTATGGAAGATTACAGTGAGGAGGATTTTCTGGAAATCATCCACGCAGAGGAGACGTGAGAGAAACGAGGTTCCAAGTATATTGAAGAGAGAGGCTCCTGAACATATAGGATCAATCCTGGAAAAATTGCTTGCCAACCCCGAATGGAAGAACAAACTGCAAGCTTCCATACCTTTGCTTCGTTGGCAAGAGATAGTGGGGGATAAAATTGCCAGACAATCCCAGCCAGAATCGTTACAAAATGGTGTGCTCCTGGTAAGGGTTGCAAACCCCGCCTGGCTCCATCATCTCCGCTTTTTGGAAGAAGACTTGCGCCAAAAGCTAAACAAAAAGCTACCTTCTTTAGACGTCAAGGAGCTGCGCTTTCGGCAAGGGCCTCTGGACCAGGCAGAACCAATAAAATCCCCGTCCCGTCCCGGAAAGATTTTGACCCCTCGAAACGATCAAGAAAAGCCTACGCCTCTGGACCGGGAACAACTGAGACTTCTGCAATCGGTAACTGATCCTGAGTTGCGAAGAAATCTGGAGAGCCTATTCAGGAGACAACTGACACGTTCCCGTACATAGCATTCATTTCCTCTGCATAGTTGCCATCGCTTCCGTATATGGCAAAAGGTTTGTTTACTCGGAGTTCTTCCCCTCCCCCTTTTACCGACTCCAAGTGCACTAACCTAGCCTCCGAATCCAGAGTAGAATAGATGATGGTGAGTGTTTTCGGAGCAAAACCTCCCGAACGTAATTCTGCAAAAAGTCTGCAAAGACGCCTCGCCGGATAGATAACGGCTAATCGTCCTTTGTGACGTAAAAGTCGAGCTGCTGCCCCAACCACATCTCCCAAAGTGGCTGATAGTTCGTGTCGCGCTATGGCTTTCCCCGAATTAGTGTTCAGCCGACCACTGAGCAATTTACCGTAGGGCGGATTGCTCAGCACCAAGTCTATGGGGCCCCCTACCCTGCCAACCTCTAATCTTCTGAGATCACCCTGGACAATATGTATTATGTCTTCGAAACCATTGATTTGCACATTGCGCTTTGCCATGGAAACCAGGGATTCCTGCAATTCAATTCCGGTGACATGTTCCACTGATTGCAAGGATGCTAGCAGCAGCGGAATCACTCCACAGCCAGTACCCAGATCAACAACCCGATCTTGGGAACGAACCAGGGTAAGTCCGGCCAGCAATACCGCGTCAATGGAAAAACGGTAGCCCTGCTGGGGCTGGATAATCTTTAAACGTCCCTGGCAGATGGAGTCCAGAGTCTCCCCTCGTCGGGGTTTGCTGAGGTCAAATGGGCACATCTTCATCAGGGTCTAAGAGGTTGAGCACTGAACCGTCGATAACCTTCGGATGGAAATACGTAGACTTGTGCGGCATGAACAGCCCAGAGGCAGCAACTTCTCGGAGTTGTTCAATCTTGGTGTGATTCAGTAAAAAGGCAACCTGAAAACGTTTGCTTTGCACTTCTTCTATTGCCCCCACGGCGTCGTGTCGATACTTGATCTTGGTTTCATCATTTAACAGGGCTTGATCAACACTGAGGAGTCGCTTGAGGATCAACTCGGTGAGCACCACCACATCAAGCTTCTGCAAGGGAACCGGCAACTGTTCTTGCCAAATGTGGTGATTAACCTGTTTCCGCAACTTTAAGAGGACAAATTCCTCACACCCGGACACACAAAGCCCTATGACCTGGTGATTCCCGGGCTCATGCAAGGATTTGAGAAATTCCCCTTGCACCTTATGCCGACTAGAGGCAGCAAAGGGAAAAGAGAATACTTTAAAGTAGTCAGCTGCCCGCGCCAAAAACGTCTTCATCTCAAACTGCGGTAGGTTAGTAAATAGCCGATGGGTTGGGAGAATAGACAATCCCTCCTGGTGCATGTTTGCCAAATACATCAGTACATAGTTGAATGAGGCCCGTTCCCCTCTCCTCGGATATTTCTGCTGCATGAATCTCTGGTAGTTAAGCGCTGTCTCATACCGATGATGGCCGTCGGCAATGAAAGTCACCTTTTTTTTCATGGACTCTATGACCTTGCCAATCACCTCTTTTTGAGAAACGCGCCACATACGATGATGAATTCCCTTACTATCAGTGAAATCAAAGAGCGGTCTTTCCTCACGCCCCTCGCCCAGAGAGTGACTTACCTCCTGGGCCGGATCGGGGTAGAGAGCGAAGACCTGGCTGAGGTTGGCACTACATGCTTTCATGAGTTGCAATCGTTCAGACTTAGTTCCCTCATACGTGTGTTCGTGCGGTAGCACCGATCCATGGGAAAAATCTTGCAGCCTTACAAGGCAGATGAATCCCCGTCTGGTCCTCACC
This sequence comes from Deltaproteobacteria bacterium, assembly GCA_022340905.1. GTDB lineage: Bacteria > Desulfobacterota > Syntrophobacteria > BM002 > BM002 > BM002. The sequence continues at coordinate 20,955 of JAJDNB010000164.1, forward strand.
TGACGAGGGGACTCTTGGTAGGCAATCTCGTAGTCATAAAAGGCTGGCTTTGAATCTCGGATCAATACCTTTTCCCGTTGCCAGGTCCTGAGCGTTTCAGCCGCTCGGATATGCCAGTTGTTATGTTCATTGTCGCCAGGATGGGACCGGCCTAAAATCAATCTGATCATGTTATAGGGGTGACGGGCATAGAACATTTCCTGCTCTTCAGGAGAAATTACATCAAAAGGTGGGGTAATCACCTCGTCCATATTACCTATGAGCTCTTGATTGTATAAGAGACCCTTTAGCGGAGCAACTTCGAGCATATTTGACTCTCTCCTTCGACGGCAGGCCAGCGAAATAAATTATCCAGCCGAGAGCATAGCCCAACACGTAGTGTCAAGGAGTATTGGACTGCTGGAGGAGTGGCGTAATGGAAGTATAACAAAACTCTCGGGAGTTCAATCTTTTTTCATTTCTTCAGTGGTCAAAAAGTCTTCTTGCTGCCTGCCTGTCCCGAGCTTGTCGCGGAATTGCGAGCTGCTAGCTGGTAATTGCGCTGGTGCAATGCCGACTACCTCAGCCCCCATTTCAGTTTGTTTCGGAGAATGGTGAAGTAGTCTTCCTGGCGAGACTTTATCAAAAAGAGGGGGAGATCAGCCTGTTCGACACGGACTATATCCCCTGCCCGCAACTCGCAACCCACCTGTCCATCGCAGGTCAGGGTGACATCGTTTGCCTTGGCGCCGACCCTGATTTCAACATGGGCGTCGCCCGGTAACACGATGGAACGATTGGTCAAGGAGAATTCACAGATGGGGGTCAAGATAATACTCTCAGCCGTAGGATAAACTATAGGACCACCGGCAGAGAGATTATATGCCGTTGACCCTGTGGCAGTGGCGACGATCAGTCCGTCAGCTCGATAGGTTGTCAAGTGAAGGCCGTCAATGGTGACTTCCAAATCAACGATCCTGGCAAGAGCGGCTTTATTTATCACCACGTCATTAAGAACAGTACTGTCCAAGACAACCGCACCCTTCCTCTCAAAGGTGGTTTGGAGACGCATGCGCCTTTCCACCTCAAACCGCTGCGCTAAAATATCTTCGAAGAACCGGTAGCATTCCTCCACGCTTACTTCAGTAAGAAAACCCATGCCGCCGATGTTTACACCCAGAACTGGTATGTTTCGATCGGTAAGAAGCCGGGCAACGCTAAGCAATGTTCCGTCGCCCCCAAGGACTACAACAGCCAGACTATCACTTGGTATTTTTCGGGCAAAATCTTGGAGGCTGCTCTCCTGGGCATGGGGGGCAATGTTTTCCAGCAAAAACACTCGCGCATCTCGATGCTCGAACCACTTGGTTATCTTCACACCGAGCTGCGCTGCCAGAGCCTCACCCTTTTTATATATTATTGTGATTTTAGCCATTAGCTCCCTTTTTCATTATAATCCCCATTTCCCAGTCCAACAGAGAAGAAACCCTTACCTGCAAGCAACTAGTGAAATCGAGTGGTCGTGCCTGCAGAGACAGGCTGAACTAATCCTTTAACAAAATAATAAGGCGCCGGTCAACTGCTACTCGCTAAACCTAGATATTTTAAAGATTGTGGCGGGAAGCCTCCGGCAAGAAGAGCTGCATGATATGGGGAGTTGGGGTGAAACTGTTATTCCGTGCGAAAAAAAGTTGTAAAATGATTTATTCTGGACTATAGGTAAGCTTTATTTTTTACTGTCCGCAGTTTTTGGAACATATTCTGGTAGCGTGATCGATGAATCAGAAAGGTAATACTCCTTACACCATTCTTTCTGTGGACGATGACACGGAAATGGCTGCCTTGCTCCACGAAGTGGTAAGCCAGTTGGGGCACACCAGTGTCACCGCAGTAGATGGTGTCGATGCATTAGAAAAGCTCGGAGAACGCCAGTTCGATATGGTCATAACCGATATTGCCATGCCAAGAATGAACGGAATCGAACTGACGAAAAGAATCAAGACCGATCTAGAGGACGTGGATGTAGTTGTTGTCACTGGATACCAGGACAAATACAAGTACACCGATGTCATAGAAATCGGCGCTAGCGACTTCATTTCCAAGCCCTTTAACATCAATGAACTGGAGGCGAAGATCAACCGAATCATCCGTGAACGTGAACTGCGGGCCGAGCTCAAAAGACTGTCCATCCGCGACGGCCTCACCGGTCTCTATAACCGTCGGTACTTTGATGAAAACTTGAAAAGGGAAGCAATCCGTGCTTTCCGGCAGCACTATGGCCTCTTTCTTCTTCTGGTCGATGTTGATAATTTCAAAAACTACAATGATCAGTTCGGCCACCAGAAGGGGGACGATCTACTCAAGGAACTGGCCAGATTAATGATGCTATACAGCCGCGACAACGTTGATTCAGTCTACAGATACGGGGGTGACGAGTTTGCTGTGATCATTCCCCATGCCGAACCCCAACAAGCAATGATGGTTGCTAAAAGGCTGAGAAGCAAGTTTAACGCGAGTGATCTCGGCCCCGCATCTCTTAGTATGGGAATGGCCCGATTGGAAGGTAAACTGAAATCCTTAGAGCAAGATTTAGAAAACCTGCTGCGCACGGCAGACCAACACCTATATATGGCCAAGAACAACGGGGGCGATCAGATTCGTGCGGCAGGGGAAAATGCCCGCACGCAAAACTCACCATATAACCAACCAAGCTACCAGCAAACCTAAGCTTTTCATCTAAAGTGAATCACACTTCCTGTAAGACCAAGGCCGGCTATGTCAACTGGTCCGGAGAGAGCTTTTGGTTACTTTCCTTTGTAGTTACTACAGTGGAGTAATGCAGTGCAGCGATTTCAGATTTAAGAGCTCGGAAGATAGTGGCAGGGTATTGATTTAGAGTCAATCTGTAATCTGAAATCAAAAATGATAGATCCTCGAATACTCCTGAACAGCTTGAAGCTTTGCGGCAAAACAATTTAACTCCACCGGCAGGGGTCAATTTGTTGCTAAAATTTTGAGGGAAATTAGTTAAAAAGTTCTTGACAAAAAAGTTTCGAATCATTATAAAGAGCATTCTTTATTAAACTTAAAGTTTAGTGTCTGTAAACCATGGAAGCTGTTCTGAATATAGGAGAAAAGATAAGAAGACTTCGCAAAGCAAACAACCTCACCCAGGAGGAGCTGGCAAATCGCGCCTATTTGACCAAAGGATTTATCAGCCAGCTGGAGCGAGATCGGACTTCACCTTCAATTACTACTTTAAAGGGTATACTGGACGTTCTCGGCGAGGAACTAGCTGACTTCTTCCTGGACATCAAACATGAAAGTGTTTTATTCAACAAGAATGCAAGAGTTTTGAGTTCCACCTCTACCGAGCAGATGAGGGTGGAATTACTGGTGCCTAGCGCCCAAAGCAGGTTAATGGATCCTGTGCTCGTGAGCTTGAAGCCAGGGGCATCAACGGAAACTCATTTGGGTCATGAGGGTGAGGAGTTCGGGTTCCTCCTTCAGGGCAGTGTCACTCTTTGGGTCGATAAAGAGGCCTACAGAATGCGAAAGGGAGACTCCTTCTATTTCGCCTCACATAGGGAGCACAAACTTCACAACACGGGCAAATCCACAGCAAAACTCTTGTGGATTGTTTCTCCTCCCGTTTTCTGACCAGCCGGATCTAATCAAAGAGCCGGGTTTAAGGTTAAAACTTGCTCAGTTGAACAAGGAGGTGGCAAAATTGAAAAAGCCTGAATACGGTTTTGGCATGCATCTGATTTTCGACGGATATGGATGCGATCGCCAGCGGCTTGAGGACATTTCCCTCATCTACGACTTTTTGAGCGAGTATCCTGCCCAGATCAAAATGACCAAAATCATGCCCCCCTACGTTTTCCGATACGATGCTGAGAATTCCGAGGATTGGGGCATTTCAGGTTTTGTGCTTATCGCCGAGAGTCATATCAGTATCCATACCTTCCCTGAAAAAAACTACTTTAGTCTGGATATATTTTCCTGCAAAAATTTCGATTCCGACCACGCCATTTCTTACATCAGCAATCTTTTTGGTACCGAGAAGTGTGAAATTAAGCTCCTAGACAGGGGGTTAGAATTTCCCAATGATGTAAGAAGGTCAGCCCAAATCGTGCAAGCAGAGCGTCATCGCCTGAACTGTTGATGTCCGCGGCGGGACCCATGAGCTCAGATCGGCGATATGAAGTGCAGTCTATTCCAGCCCTTGCTGCAGCCTCGGCCTCTTTCGGTGGACGGGATGGCGCTACAGTAGATTCCGAAAAAGCAAAGGTTCTTATCCTTCCCGTACCTTACGATGGTACTACCACCTATGCGCCTGGTACTCGCCAGGGACCTAGTGCTATCATCCAGGCTTCCCAACACCTCGAACTTTTCGATGACGAAACAGGTTATGATGTCTTTCGGGTCGGCATTGCCACCCTCGAAGAAGTGGAGGCGGACGTCAGCAGCCCACAAGCCATGGTGGCTAAAGTCAAATCGCTCGGCGAAAAAATGCTCGACGGAGGTTTTTTCCCTCTCATGTTCGGAGGAGAACATTTGCTGTCACTTGGTATGATCGAGGCTGTTGCCAGCCGTACAGAAGATCTATCCATTCTGCAACTTGACGCACACACCGATCTTCGAAAGTCCTACCAGGGTGCAGAGCACAGCAATGCCTGTGTCATGCGACTTGCCAGTCACTATGGGGCGCTAGTGCCAGTTGGGATACGATCATTAAGTGATGAGGAACATCGCTGGATTGAAGAACATAGTGTACACGTCTTCTATGCAAGAGATATTTACAATCGCTCGAACTGGCAAGAGAAAGTAGTGGGGCAATTGCTCTCCCATGTTTACATAACTATTGACTTGGACGTCTTCGATCCTGGAGTAATGCCTGCAGTGGGCACTCCAGAACCAGGCGGACTCCACTGGTATGAGGTCCTGAGGTTACTTCGTTTAGTATGCCAAGCCAGAAAGGTTGTGGGAGCGGACATCATGGAACTTTGCCCTCAGCCGGGCAATATTGCTCCAGATTTTTTTACTGCTAAACTAGCCCAGAAACTACTAGCCTATCGGTTCGAAAGTGAGCTGTCTCCATCCTGACATTGTATTTGACAAAAAGAAAAAGAGATTGTTAAGATTAAAGTCCAGAAATGCATCATGAGCACATGGCCTTTGATTTCAAGGCCAGAGTAGACGCCCTCGCGCAAAAGGAGATTCTGACTCCCTTGGAAGAAGGATCTGACACAGGTATTTGGCAAAGAATTGCCTCCCTCCTAAAATTTAGGCACCGCAAGAAACCTTCACAACCCGATCTGCAAAGAGAAATTAAGCAACTCATTGACGTTGGCGAGGAGGAAGGGCTGCTCAGTGAAGACGAAGGAGATATGATCGAGAGTATCCTCTCGTTCCGCGACACGCTGGCCAGAGAAATTATGGTGCCCCGCCCTGACGCAGTGATCATCAGCGCTGATACGCCAATCGAAATGCTCCTTCAGTTAGTCATCCAAGAAGGGCATTCTCGCTTTCCTGTTCATGATGGTAGTATTGATAATATTATCGGCGTCCTACATGTCAAAGATCTACTGTCTTTCTGGAGTCAAGAGCATTTGAATCTCAAGGACATCTTACGCACCCCTTATTTTATTCCTGAAACAAAAAAGATTAGCCATCTCCTCAGAGAACTACGAGACAAGAAGTCGCACATGGCAATTGTCATCGACGAATATGGCGGCACTGCTGGGTTAGTAACTATTGAGGATATCATTGAGGAGATTATAGGTGAAATTCATGACGAGTATGACAATGACGACATCCTAATGGTTCCCACCGCCGAAGGTGACCTTGTAGTAGACGCCCGGCTTGAGATTGAAAAACTACTGGAACATTTTAGTCTCGAAGTGCCCAAGGGGAACTTTGAGTCTGTGGGTGGATTTATCATAAGTCTTCTGGGCAGGGTTCCCCAACCTCATGAAACTATAACCCACGCCCCTTTGGAAATGACCATCGAATCGGCAGATGCGAGAAAAATACGCAAGGTCAGAGTCAGAGTGCTGGAAGAAGAAGTAAAACCTGACATCAGCCCTGCCGACACCTAACCTCTGCGGTTGGCGACATCAGTAGCACGTCCATACTTGCCGGTGAGGAGCTATCTTTGGGAAGAGAAAGACGCCAATTTCCTAGAGTTGAAGTGAGCTGGCCTGTGACCATGCTCACTGCCCAGGGCCCAATTCATGGGGAGATCACCAATATTAGTCTTGGGGGTGCATTTGTCCATTGCCTAGAGGAGCCAGATGCAAACGAACCTTTTCGAATGGTAATCACCGTACCCGACTCTCGACGGTTCATCAGGGCCACTGCCAGGGTGGCTAGGTCAAACATTTATAATCCAGATGACGCCGATGAGCTGTCGGGTATTGGTGTCCGGTTTGTGGATATTTCTGAAGATGATCGCCAGTACATTCGTGAGTTGGTGTCGAGGCTCGATGAGTCAAGAATCAAGTAGCCAGTAGTCTGTAGTCACTTAGGAAATTCGTTAATAAGTTAATTAGTCAATACTTCTATTCGTCAAATCTTCAAACATTTCGCAATCCGAAATCCGAAATTACCCTATGCCCTATGCGCAGTGCTCCATGCCTTCTCAAAGGAGGCAAATGCTGGTGCACATGGGCGAGCTTTCATGTTAGAATGCCCACCGTTTTGGTTCGGACACTTTCTGGCTGCAGGTCCTGATCTGTGTTCACGAAATATTGAAAGCCAGCATAATCTACTGAAATCATAATGGCTGCGACAGAGACCCATTCATTCTTTCATACCAGTGCTAAACACTATTTCATTGCAATCTGTTCAGGACTACTCCTAACTGTATGCTTCCCTCGCACAGGTCTAGCTTTTGCTGCTTGGGGGGCTCTCATACCTTTTTTATATCTTGCGGCACATAACCACCCACGCGCTTGCTTTACTCTCGGCTGGCTTGCCGGTTTGTCTCATGGTCTGAGCCTTCTCTACTGGATAACCTATGTGGTCAACCGGTACGGCAACCTCCCTCTTCCGGTTAGCCTGGCGGTTTGTTTTCTTTTAGTCGCCTATCTAGCCATATTCCCAGGTCTCTTCTGCGCTGGGCTAAGTTGGCTACGGCATCGTGGTCTGCCCTGGCTTATGGCTGCGCCTTTTTTCTGGGTTACCTTGGAGCTAGGCAAAAGTCGTCTGCTCACTGGATTTCCCTGGGAAAACTTGGGCTATAGCCAGTACAGTTGGCTACCAGTAATTCAAATAGCTGACATTACCGGTGTGTTTGGCCTATCCTTTGTTTTGGTTCTCTCCAACGTACTCCTTTTTGCCCTGATTTTTCCAATAAACAGCCAGAAAAAAGCTTTGACTAGGATTTATTCTTCACTCCTTTTGATCGGTTTGATTTTCATCGTAGTTGGTTATGGCAGCTGGAGACTAGCCAAGCCAAAGGCCCACAAAGCCTCATCATTTAGAGTCGCTCTGGTTCAGGGTAACATCGCTCAAGATACAAAATGGGATCCCGCCTTCCAAAAAACCACCTTAGAAAAATATGAACGCTTAACCAAAGAGGTTGTAAAACATCAGCCTCAGCTGGTCATATGGCCTGAAACGGCTACACCCTTCTTCTTTTTGGCTGATCAAAAAAATACCGAGACCATATTTCGGCTGGTCAGAGAAATCAAAACACCTTTGCTCTTCGGCAGTCCCGCGTACCGTCGAAAGGGTGATTTACTGAAACTCTACAACCGTGCTTATCTGCTCGACGGGTCTGGCATGCTCATTGGCTATTACGACAAAATACATCTGGTTCCTTTCGGAGAGTATGTGCCTTGGAAAGGGCTACTTTTTTTCGTGGACAAACTAGTCCAAGCGACCGGAGACTTTGCTTCGGGGAAAAAAACCGTAGTCCTGGATCTTTTGCCTGCAAAAATAGGAGTGCTCATATGTTATGAGTCTATTTTTCCTGAACTGAGCCGTAATCTGGTTAATGGAGGTGCCAATTTTTTGGTCAATCTCACTAACGATGCCTGGTTTGGGCGAAGTAGCGCCCCTTATCAACACCTTTCCATGGCGGTGCTTCGCTCAGTAGAAAATCGTGTACCCATGGCCCGATGCGCCAACACTGGCATCAGTGCTTTTATCGATTCCCGAGGTCGCATCCTTCAGGTTAGCAGCCTCTTTGAGGATGCGACCATGTTTGGTAAGGTACAACTGGGAGAAGGTAAGACTATTTACACCCGCTATGGCGACTGGTTCGGCTGGTCCTGCCTTGTGCTAACAGTGTTAGGATTTGGGTTCTCAATGATAGGGAGAGGTAAGAAAAAAAAGGCCTAGTATCAATTCCCAAGCGACAAATCTCACTGTACAAATTAACCAAATTATGCTTCACTATAATCGGAATATGATCCCGTAAGTAAAGGAGAGAGATTTATGGCTTCTCCGACAAAATTACAGATTGAAGAACTCCTTGGTCGCCTCGAAGACCTGCGAGGTCATCTTTGACATCTCCGAAAAATCCCGCCACCTCAAAGAAATAGAAGTCATAATATCCAAAGAAGGTTTTTGGGAGAACCCGGACCAACAGCGTGAGGTCTTGAAAGAGCGTGCTGTGCTTTCCGACACCCTCGACAAATTCAAGCGGCTCAGCGGTGAGTTGGAAGATGTGTCGATTCTCTACGACTTAGCTCTGGAGGAGGAAGACCAACAGGAACTGGACGAGATTGCTGGGAAACTCAAAGCAATTGAGTCGGAAATTTCGGCTCTAGAATTCCAGCGGATGCTTGGTGGAACAGATGACCCCCTTGATGCGATAGTGAGCATAAACGCAGGTGCTGGGGGTACTGAAGCACAGGACTGGGCGGAAATGCTCCTGCGCATGTATTTACGCTGGACGGAAAAACGGAACTTCACAAACCAAATTATTGATCTGATGCCTGGCGAAGAGGCCGGCATAAAGAGCGTGACCTTTACTGCTAGCGGCCACTATGCCTATGGCCTCCTCAAAGCGGAGAAAGGCATTCACAGATTGGTACGTATATCCCCATTTGACGCCAGTGGGCGACGGCATACCTCTTTCGCCGCAGTTTTCGTCTACCCTCAGGTAGAAGATGAAATAATCGTCGATATCAAGAGCGCTGATCTTAAGATTGACACCTTTAGGTCCAGTGGTGCTGGGGGTCAGCATGTTAACAAGACCGACTCTGCCGTCCGCATATCCCACCTGCCCACGGGCATAGTGGTTCAGTGTCAGAACGAAAAATCCCAGCACCGCAACCGAGAAATGGCCATGAAGGTCCTGCGCTCCCGTCTCTACGAGCGAGAACAGCAGCTGCAGTCAGAAAAATTGCAGGAGATCCACGACTCCCTCGAAAACATTTCCTGGGGTAGTCAAATTCGCTCTTATGTGCTTCACCCCTATCGATTAGTAAAGGATCACCGGACTCAAGTGGAAAAGGGAAATGTCGATGCAGTCCTCGATGGTGATCTGGATGAACTCATAGAGGCCTACCTTCTCCAGGAAGGAGGCGCAGAAAAATAACTGGCAGCTGGCAGCCAGCAGCCACTATCTGGTCATTTGCTCCGCGTCACTTGGCTTCGCTGTCATTTGTCGACTTTAGGTCAGTATGATTAGTGATCTTGAGGGGGGGCAAACAACCACAAATGACCATAAATGACGGGTGCCAGCCCAAGTGACGACGAAGCGCACAGGCGCGAGGTACAATGACTTGAAGGTGCCCAGTTAGTGCCTGGTGCATAGTATTTCAGCTATGCCGAAATTAGGCCATCCGCAGCTTTAGAATTTCCTCTCTGGCACTTGCTTTCACTATTTCAACGCGAAAATGATCTCCGGGACTGAGTCCCCTGCCCTCTTCGAGAGGCATGCTGGCCTCGAGAAGATATTCTGGTATTAACAAGTTATAGGTTCTTCTGCCCTGATTCAAAACCAGGGCATCCACGAATTTTATCTGTTCCCTTTCAAAATATTTGAGCACCCAGTATCTCGTCCATTCCTTTTTGATCTGCAAAGTTCGACTCTGGCCAATCGTTATCCTAGAAATAACAGGATCAAGGACCTCCGAAGTGTAGGATGGCGGCTCGCCCCGTACCAAACTTTTGAGTTGACGCAGTATCACTAAGTCCATGTAACGCCGAATTGGGGACGTCCAATTTGTATATGCTGCCATTCCCAGGCCGCTATGAGGTTTGGGTTGAGTCGACAATTCAGCGCGGCTCAGATAACGGCGCTGCAAGTAGTTTAGGTAGAGATCGTCAGTGCCTTCACCGATCACTATCTCTTGAGGCTTCCCCTGACTTCGATAGATGGCAGGTACGCGGTTAGCAGCCAGCGTTTCGGCAGCCAAACCATTGGCAAGTATCATTAGTTCCGAAACCACCAGTTGGGCAGGGGTCTCTCGGTCCAAGGTTGCAATCTTGATCTCGTTTTTGTTGACCCAAACGCGTAGTTCTGGCAAGGGCAACAAAAGGGCTCCTTGCTTAATTCTCCGTCGACGGAGTCTGGTGCAGAGGCGATAGAGTCTCCCCAAGCCCTCCTCTAACGTCACCAGTTCATTGGCCTCGGAATAGGTAAGTTGCCGCTGTACCCTAATCCGGCTCAAAGCAAATCGATAATCTTGCAAATTGTCATTCTCATCAAATCGCACCAAAACACTTGTCGCCAGACGCTCCTCCCCCTGTCTGAGACTACAGACATCTTCGGACAGCTTGGTTGGCAGCATTGGAATCCTGGTATCGGGCAGATAAAGGGAGTTGACCCTTTCGAATGCTTCTAAATCTAGCGGAGTATCGGGAAGAACAAAAGCTGCCGCATCCGCGATATGAACGCCCACCTCGACACCATGTTCAGCCGGACGAATACTTAAAGCGTCGTCGTAATCTTTGGTCAGGGGTCCGTCAATAGTGAAAGTGGGCAAGGAACTCAGGTCCTCACGGGTATGATCCCTCAACCCACCGCCATCATCTCCCAATTCCTCTGCAATTTGATCTGCAGTTTCAAGAACTTCCTCTGGAAAGTCTTCTTGTATTCCAAAGCGATGGAAATAGAGATTCTCATCTTCATTCCACACGCCTAATTTCACCAGAAGGGGAAAGATTCCTTGGGGCACGGGGACCTGGGCCACGGCGAGAATTTTTTTGATCTGCTGGTAGTCAGATGCCTCTGCACCAAAGAGGCAAAAATCTTTAAGCATTCGTAGGTAAGGCCCAGTATTTTCCGGCTCCACTATTGGTTCTCCCCTCCACACTGATCCGAGCCAATGACTACCCTCAGCCAGCTCTTTCTCTTTTTGTGCCTGCCGTTCATGCTGCAGGAGTATCTGCTTGAGCTTCTCCTGGCTGTTAGCATAGAAAAGCCGATCCTTCAGTTTAAAGTGGATGGAGTCCGTTAACAGAGCTCGAAGCACTGCAGAAGTATGATCTGAGGTAATCTCTTCACTAAAACATATTTCTGCCAAGTCATTACAACTGAACCCCTCTTCTTCCTCGTGCAGCAGATCCCACAATTCTTCCACAGAAATACGGCCCATGAGATTCTGACGCCTCGCCGCCGCCTCCTGAAGAATAGCAATCAGTTGTATTCGACTCAGTCTTATGTCCACCAGTTCATGGTCCGTGTGGAGAATTCTCTTCACCGAGACATTGGTTTCACGATCCTGCTCAGTTAAGACCAGAAGACGGCTGTTTTTCACCTCCAAACAGACCGCGCACAAGAGCCTTTTACTCTCGAAGAATTCTACTCTTGCCCCTGGTTTAATCTCCATCTTGAAATCCGCAATCTACAATCTGCAACGTTCCCTTACCCTCTCCCGGGAACACTTTCTATTTGTCTGATGTATGACTGGATTCCCGCCAGAACTGCCTCAGCTACTGCGTCCTGGTAAGTAGCGCTCTTTAGCCGCTTCTCCTCCAACCTGTTAGTTATGAAAGAGATCTCCACCATAATCGACGGCATCTGCGCGCCAATGAGGACATAAAAA